>DASXAI010000610.1:0-10902 GCA_036406775.1 Acidimicrobiales bacterium | reverse complement strand
ACTCGGAGAGCTACCTCGTGGGCGCGCCCACCACGCCCGACACGGCCGGCTCGATCACGATCGCTGTGCCGGCGCCGGCATCGGAGACCACGCAGCTGATCACGGCGTCGTTCAAGCGGTGGGCCAAGGGTTCGACGTGGGCGACTGACCCGTGCGCGGCGTGGTTCCTGAAGCTCGGGACCCGCGTCACCGTGACGAACCTCGAGAACGGCCACACCGCCACGTGCACCATCGTCGACCGCACGGGCACGGCCAAGTCCGACGTGATCGTGCTCGACGCCGATCTCTTCGCCCAGCTGTCCGATCTGGTCCACGCCCCGATCCCTGTCCGCATCAACTGGTGACCAGCTCCCCGCGCGAGGCGGCGGAGCTCCTGGCCCGGCACGGGCTGTCGCCCCGCCGGGCGTTCGGGCAGAACTTCGTCGTCGACCCGAACACGGTGCGCCGCATCGCCCGGCTGGCCGGCGTGGGTCCGGGCGACCACGTCGTGGAGATCGGCGCCGGCCTGGGGGCGCTGACCCGGGCGCTCCTGGACACGGGCGCCGACGTCACGGCGATCGAGATCGACCGAGGCCTGGTGGCCGTGCTCCAGTCCGAGGTCGCGCCGCTCGGCGTCCGGGTCATCGAGGGCGACGCTCGCCGTCTCGACTGGCCGGCGGTCCTGGCCGGCGCCGAGGAGTGGGTGCTCGTGGCCAACCTGCCCTACAACGTGGCGACGCCCCTCATCGCCGACCTCCTCGACCACGTGGCGGCCATCATCCGAATGCTGGTGATGGTGCAGCGCGAGGTGGGCGAACGCCTCGCCGCTCGGCCCGGCACGTCGGCCTACGGTGCCGTGTCGGTCAAGGTGGCGTACTGGGCCACCGCCGAGATCGTGGGCCGCGTCCCGCCCACCGTGTTCCTGCCCCGTCCGAAGGTCGAGTCCGCCCTCGTCTCCATCGTCCGCCGGCCGCGGCCCGCCGTCGACGACGCCGTCGACCGCGATCGGCTCTTCGCCCTCGTGCGCGCCGGCTTCGGGCAGCGACGGAAGATGCTGCGGCGCTCGTTGGCCGGGCTGGTCGCGCCGGGCGCGTTCGAGGCCGCCGGCATCCGGCCCGAGGCGCGGGCCGAAGAGCTGAGCGTGGAGGACTGGGGCCGCCTCGCGGTCGCGGCAGCCACGCCATGACGACGGTCCGCGCCCCGGCCAAGCTGACCCGCTCCCTGCGGATCGTGGGCGTGCGCGCCGACGGCTACCACCTCCTCGACGCCGAGATGGTGACGCTCGACCTCGCCGACACCCTGACGTTCGACGCCGGCGACGGGCTCACGGTCAGCGGACCCGCCGCCGACGGCGTCCCGGTCGACGACACGAACCTCGTGCGCCGGGCCCTGCGCGCCGTCCATCGCACCGCCCGCGTCCATGTCGACAAGCGCATCCCGCACGGCGCCGGTCTCGGCGGTGGTTCGGCCGACGCCGCCGCCGTGCTGCGCTGGGCCGGCTGTGACGATGTCGCCGTCGCCGCTCGTCTCGGCGCCGATGTGCCGTTCTGCTTCGTGGGCGGACGGGCGCGGGTGCGCGGCATCGGCGAGGAGATCGAGGCCCTGGCGCCGATCGACGCCGCCTTCACCATGTGCACCCCGCCGTTCGGCGTCTCGACGCCGCGGGTGTACGCCCAGTGGGACGCCCTCGGCGCCCCGACGGCCGACGGTCCGAACGACCTCGAACCGGCCGCCCTGGCCGTCGAACCGCGCCTGGCCGTCTGGCGGGATCGCCTCGGCAGCGCCACGGGGCAAGCGCCGGTGCTCGCGGGCAGCGGCTCGACCTGGTTCGTCGAGGGCGCCTTCCCCGAGGTCGCCGAACGCCTACGACCAGCCCTCGTGGTCGTGGCGCGGACTGTGCTTCGAGCCGACTGATCGGCTCGTCGCCGGATACGCCTACTTGTTGCGGCGCTGGAACCGCGTGCGCTTCAGCATCTTCTTGTGCTTCTTCTTGCGCATGCGCTTGCGGCGCTTCTTGATCAGCGAACCCATACGGACGGGCGAGACTACCTGCCGGAGCACGCCGAATGCCACGCGCCGAGAGCTGTGATGATGGAAGCGATGCATCGCCGAATCGCCACCGTGCTGGCCACCGCCGTGATCGTGGCCGGCGTCGGCGCCCTGGCCCGCCCGGCTGCCGCCGACCTGCCGATCTACATCGAGACCGGCACGGCCGGCCCCAACGGCGCGCTGGGGATGATCGGAGAGTCGTCGACGCAGGGCACGTTCCCCTGGATCCCGCCCGAGCTCGGCGCCGACGGGTGGGGCCCGCTACGGCTCTACGCCTTCCCAGGCGTACGGATCCCGCCCGACAATCCCGGATTCGCTATCCCCGTCGTGCAGCGCTGGCGAGCCGAGGGCTTCGATCCGCGGGTCTGGATCATCGGCCTGGGCGCCAACGACGTCGGCTTCTCGACGACGAGCGTGCCGAAGGCAACGGCCTACATCGATTCCATGCTCGACGCCATCGGACCGGGTCGTGAAGTCCTCTGGATCAACATCACGCACGAGCACCCCGACTGGCAGGCGGCCTGGAACGAAGCGCTCGTCGAGGTGGCGGCCCGGCGTCTGAACCTGCACATCTTCGACTGGGCGTCGATCGCGGCCCAACACCCGGAATGGCTCGTGTCCGATCACGTCCACTCCACGCCCACCGGCTACCAGCAGAAGGCGATGCTCGTCTCCGACGCCACCAAGGCGCTCATGCAGGCCAACGTCGTGCCGGCCACCTTCGCCGCGACCAGCGCCTCGGGCGCCAAGGCGGGACTCGTGCCGGTGGATCCGGTGCGCGTGCTCGACACCCGCGTCACCGGCGGGAACCTCGGGGCGGGGACAGTGCGCCAGGTCGACCTCTCGGGCGCGGTACCGGCCGGGGCCACGGCGGCGGCGGTGAACCTCACCGTCGACCAACCGGCGGCCGACGGCTACCTCACGGCGTGGGACTGCAACGGCCCGGTCCCGAACGTGTCGTCGCTGAACTACGAGACCGGCCAGCCGCGCGGCGCCGCCACGGTCGTGGCGCTGTCGCCCGCCCGCACGTTCTGCGTCTTCAGCTTCGCCGCCACCGCGCTCGTCGTCGACGTCAACGGCGCCTACACCGCGGGCGCGGGCCAGCGCTTCACCCCGCAGGCCCCCACGCGCATCCTCGACACCCGGACCTCCGGCGCGCCCGGCCCCAGTGGCATCGTGCGCGTCACCGTGCCTGCCGTCGGCGGGGCGCTGCCCGCCGCCGTGACCGTGAACCTCACTGCTACTGGCGGCGCGCAACCCGGCTACCTCACCGCCTTCCCGTGCGGCACGGCGCCGCCCACGGTGTCGAACGTCAACCACGGCGTGGGCGCCGCCGCGGCCAACCTCGCCACCGTGAAGGTGGCCGCCGACGGCAGCCTGTGCATCTTCACGTTGCAGCGCGTCGACGTCGTGGTCGATCTGCTCGGGGCGTGGAGCACGACGGGGCTGTGGTACCAGCCGGCTCTCCCCGCACGCCTGCTCGACACGCGCACCGGCGCGGGCGGATGGTTGGGTGCCGCCGCTTCCCTCCAGACCCTCGACATGGACATGGGCGCCGTGCCCGGCCTCCCGTCGTCGGCCCAGGCCGTCGCCGGCACCGTCACCGCCGCTACGACGTGGGGCGAGGGCTTCGTGACGACGTGGCCGTGTGCGTCGCCCCGGCCCACGGCGTCGACATTGAACTACCAGCGCGGTGACACCATCCCGAACGCCGCCGTCGTCGCGCTCGGCGCCGACCGCAAGGTGTGCGCGGCGTCGTTGGCGCCGGCGTATCTGTTGTTCGATCTCACCGGCTGGTTCACCGCTTGAGCGGTCCCCGTCGCCTCACCTACGACCCGGCGCTCGATGGCGTGCGCGCCGTCGCCGTCGCCCTGGTGCTGCTGTTCCACGGCGGCGTGTCGTGGGCGAGGGGCGGGTTCCTCGGCGTGTCGATCTTCTTCACGCTGTCGGGCTTCCTCATCACGTCGCTCCTCCTGACGGAGAAGGAGACGACCGGCGGCGTGCGGCTGAGCCGGTTCTGGATCCGCCGCCTGCGCCGCCTGATGCCGGCCGCCCTGGCGTGCCTCGCGCTCGTGATCGTGTTGACGGCCACGGTGCTGACGACGGCCAGGGAGACGGTGCGGGGCGACGTGTTGGCCGCGCTCTTCGACGTGGCCAACTGGCGGCTCTACTTCTCGGGTCAGTCGTACGCCGCGCTGTTCTCGGTGCCGTCGCCCGTGCAGCACTTCTGGTCGCTGGCGATCGAGGAGCAGTTCTATCTCTTCTTCCCCGTGATCGTGTGGCTGGTGCTGGCCAAGCTGCGGTGGCCCCGGCCGGCGTTGGCGGCGCTGCTGGGCGCCGGCTTCGTGGCGGCGCTGGCGGCGTCCGTCGTCGTCAATACGTCCAACGCCGACCTCGTGTACTACGCCACCTACACCCGCGCCGCCGAACTCCTCGCCGGGTGCCTCATGGCGATGGCCGTGCTGGCGTGGGGCCGGACGGATCCCGCCGACCGGCGGGCACCGTGGGTCGTCGTCATCGGACCGCTCGCTCTGGCCGCGATCGTCGTGATCGTCTGGCGCACCAGCGAGCTCGACTCGTGGCTGTACGGCGGGGGTCTGGCCGCCTTCAGCCTGCTGTCGGTGGCGCTCATCGCGTCAGCCCGACGGCCGGGCCCGTTGCGTTCCCTGCTGTCGCTGCGGCCGTTCGTGGCCCTCGGCCTCATCTCCTACGGCGTGTACCTGTACCACTGGCCCTTGTTCCTCTGGCTGAACGCCGACCGGACCGGACTCGACGGCGCCGCCCTGCTGGCGTTGCGCGTCGGTGTGACGCTGGGCGTGGCCACGCTCTCGTACTTCCTGCTCGAGCAACCCATCCGCCGCGGCCGCACCCTCACCGGATGGCGCGGCGCCATCGCGCCGCCCGTGGCCATGGCGTGTGTGGCCGTCGCCCTCGTGCCGCTCGCAACCACGGGAGCGGCGGCGTCCGCGCCGGTCGTCACCCTGCCGCCGGTGCCCACCACCGTCGCCACGACGGCGGCGCCCTCCACCACGACGCCGGCCGCAGGGTCCGTGGCGCCTACGACGGCCGCACCCGCCACGACGGCGCCGCCGCGGCCCGTTCGCATCGTCGCCTTCGGGGACTCCACCGCCAAGACGAACACCACCGGGCTCATCCAGTGGGGCGCCGACACCGGCCAGGCCGTGGTGTCGGATGCCGGCACCATTTCCGGATGCGGGATCACGCGTGCCGACAAGATCAAGTTCCAGGGCGGCACCCAGACCGTGCCCGAGGGCTGCACCTTCTGGCCGACGCACTGGCCGGAGGTACTGGCGGCCAACCCGGCGGACATGGCACTGCTCGGCGACGGGCCGTGGGAACTCGTCGACCACCAGCGCCCGGGTGACCAGTGGCGGCGCCTCGGCGATCCCGTCTACGACCAGTACGTCCACGACGAGTTGCTCGCTGCCACCGACGTCCTGCTCGCCCGCGTGCCCAAGGTCGTCTGGTTCACCAACTTCTACTTCCACCCGGCGTGGGGCACCACCGAGGCCGGCCGGTCGGATCCGATCAACGACACCGCGCAGGTGGACCGGCTCAACGCCATCATCCGCCAGATCGCCACCGAACGACCGGCGGTCGTGCTGGTCGATCTGGCGTCCCACGTCGCCGCCATCCCCGGCTTCGACACCGACCAGGCGGCCCGCCCCGACGGTGTCCACCTCTCCCCCGATGCGTCGCGCGCCATGGCCGACTGGTACGGGCCCCAGATCGTCGCCGCCGCCCGAGAGGGCTGAACCCCTCGGTTTCACGCTCCTCCGAGAACCGCAGAGGTTCTCCAACGAGCGTGAAACGGAGGGGCGCGCCCTTGTCAGCGCCGTCGAAAGCCGGTCCACTGACGGTGTGACCCGAACGGGGCGGGGCTCGCTCCGCGCCGTCGTGGTCGCTGCCGTGGTGCTGGCGGGCCTGGTCGCAACGACCGGAGGGGCCAGTGCCACGGCGCCCACGAGGATGCGCCGCGTGCTGCTGATCGGCGACTCCGTCATGGCCGCCCTCGATCCCGCCTACACCGACGCCGCCGCCACGGTCATCGGCGCCGCCGGCTGGAACGTCGTCATCGACGCCCGGGTCAACCGCACGACAGCCCAGGGCGTCGACGTCGCCCGGGCGCGCCGGGCCCAAGAGACCGACTCCGTGGTGGTGATGCTGGGCCACAACGACGGGGCCACGCCGTCCGTCTTCGCCCGCCGAGCGACGGCCGTGCTCGAGCAACTGAAGCGGGTGCCGCGCGTCTACTGGCTCACGATGCGCGAGCCGCGCTACGCCGGCGCCAACCACGTGCTGCGAACACTCGTCCGGCCCTACCCGAACCTGCACCTCGTCGATTGGGCCCACACGGTGAAGCCGGGATGGACGGCGAAGGACGGCCTCCACCTCAACGGCGCCGGCGCCACCGGCATGGCGACGCTGATCCTGACCTCGCTGCGGTGACCGTCGGTTAGCGTCCCCGACCCGTGGCCGTCGCCCTTGGCCTCTTCGCCGCGCTCGCCTTCGCCGCCGGCACAGTGCTCCAGCAGCGCGGGACGTTGCGAACGCCGGCCGGCGACGCTCGCTTCCTCGTGCAGATCCTGCACGAGCCGGTGTGGCTGGCGGGCGGCGGGCTCCAGGCCCTGGGCTGGACCTTCCAGGCGGCGGCGCTCGACCGCGGCTCGCTCGTCGTCGTGCAGTCACTCACAACACTGAGCCTCGTGTTCGCGCTTCCGCTCGGCGCGTGGCTCACCGATCAGCACATCGGCCGCACCGAGATCGTCGGCGCCCTCGCCGTCGTGGCCGGCATCGTCGTGTTCCTCTCGGCCGGCACGCCCAGCGGCGGCACCTCGGACCCGTCGGCGACGGCGTGGTGGACGGCCATCGTCGTGTCAGCGGTCCTCGTCGTCGGCACAGGCGTGCTCGCCACCAAGCAGGGCGGTGCGACCCGTGCCGCGCTGTTCGGCGTGGCCGCCGGTGTCAGCTTCGGGTTGCAGGCCGGAGTCACCAAGGTGTTCGTCAACCAGATCGGCCACGGTGTGGCCCACCTCCTCGCCACCTGGTCGACGTACGGCCTCATCGCGTCGGCGCTCGCCGGCTTCGTGCTGCAGCAGTCGGCGTTGAAGACCGGCGTCCTGGCCGCGGCGATGGGTGCCAACAACGCCACGACGCTCCTGTGGAGCGTCGTGCTCGGTTTCCTCGTGTTCGACGAGACGATGGCCGCCGACGCCGTCCGCCGGGCCCCCGCCTGGCTGGGCTTGGCGCTGGCGGTGCTGGGCGTCATCACGTTGGCCAGCAGGTCTTCTAACGTCGCGAGGGTGGGGAACGGTCGAGACTCCGGGCGTCGACCGTGAGCGGGCCGGCCGCGCCCCTCCCGCCGCCGGATCCGGCCACGCTCGGCCGGGCCCAGCCGGTCGCCACCCCCAAGCGCATGGACCGGCTGCGCGCCACGGCGGCCGCGGCCCGGGCCAAGGGCGACGAGTGGCTGGGCGAGCTCGAGGCCGCCCGTCCCCGCCACCGCACGATCGACGTCGCCTTCGTGTCCATCGAACGCGACACGGCCGCAGGCGGCCCGGTGCTGGCCGCCGCCGTCGCCTTTCGCATCTTCCTGTTCCTGGTCCCGTACGTCTTCGTGCTCGTGTACGGCCTGGGCCTCTTCTCCTCGGCCACCAACTCCGATCCCCACGACGTCGCCGCCAAGATGGGGATCGTCGGCCTCATGGCGTCGACCATCGACGTCGCCGCCGATCAGTCGCTGCTCACCAGGATCTCGATCTTCCTCGTCGCGCTCTACGCCCTCTTCAGCACGGCCAAGACGTTCCTCAAGGTGCTCGCGGCCGTACACGCCCTGGCGTGGCAAATCCGACCACCACGTCTGCGGAAGCTCACCAAGCCCGCCCTGCTCTTCATCCTGCTCGTGACGTTGGCAATCGGACTCGTGCAGGTCATCAACTGGCTGCGCGACCAGTCGTTCATCGCAGGGATCGGCGCCGAAATCCTCTTCCTCGCCGTGCCGGCGGGTGTGTGGCTCGTCGTGTCGATGCGGTTCTTCGTCCACGCCCCCGAGGCAGGCTGGCGCGACCTGCTCCCGGGAGCGCTGCTCGTCGGCGTCGGCGTCCAGATCCTGCACCTCGTCACCGTGTACTGGATCACCCACCTGCTCGAGGCCAAGTCCGAGGCGTACGGCGCCATTGGCGCCGCCCTCGCCATCCTCTTCTGGGCGTATCTGCTCGGGCGGGTGCTGGCGGCATCAGCGGTGTTGAACGCGGGCGCGTGGCAACAGCGGCACAACACGGCCCAGCCGCTGCCACCTCCGCCGCCAGCCCCCCCACCGGCCTGAGCGGCCGACGCCGTCAGGCCGTGGCGATGTCTCCGCCGCCCACCGGGGCGGCCACCGGCTCGGCGACCGGCTCCGTCCGGAGGAAGAAGGTGGCGATGAGGCCGATGACACCGATCGCGGCGAGCGTCCCCATCGCGGCGCCGTAGGCCCGGCCGGTGAGCCCGGACACCAGGATGGTGCCGCACACCGCCGTCCCGAGCGACGAGCCCAGGTTCGACACGCTGCGGGAGAGGCCCGAGATCTCGCCCTGGCGCTCCTCGGGAAAGGCCGACTGCACGACGTTGACCGACGGGGTCAACATCACGCCGAGCCCGAGGCCGATCAACGAGAGCCCCGGCGCGAAGGCCCAGACGTTCGCCGAACTGCCGGCCAGGGCCAACAGGACGACGATGCCGATGATGGTGATCACGAAGCCGGCGATGATGAGGCTCCGCTGCGCGTACTTCTTGGCCAGTCGCTCGGCCGAGAGCGACGACACGAGGATGCCCGCCGTGGCGGCGGTGAAGATCACGCCTGTCTCGATGGCGTTGTAGTTACGCACGACCTGGAGGTAGGCGGCCACCGTGAACGAGGTGCCCATCAGGAGCAGCCACTGGATGTTCTGGGTGACGAGTCCGAGGTTCGACGTCCGATTGTGGAACAGGCTGGTCGAGAGCAGCGGCTCCTTGCCGGCCCGTTCCTCGGCGCGGATGTGGAGGAAGAACCACAGGAGGAACAGCGCACCCGCCACCAGCAGGCCCAGCATCAGCCAGCCGTTGTTGTCGGCGGCCAGGATGCCTGTAACGACCAGCACGAGTCCGATGGCCGACAACGCCGCCCCGGCGACGTCGAAGCGCCGCGTCGGATCGGCCGGCACCGGGTCCTTGATGCGGCGGCTGAGCACCACGATGACGCCGATGATCACGGCCTGGAACACGAAGGCGGCCCGCCAGCTGATGGCCCACGTGATGAAGCCGCCGATCAACGGGCCGGCGGCGGCGCCCAAACCCGCCATGCCGCTGATCACGCCGAAGGCCCGGGCCCGTGAGGTGACGTCGCGGAACAGCATCGTCGCGAGGATGTAGACGGGCGGGATCAGGAGGGCGGTCCCGAGGCCCTCGAAGATCGAGTTGCCGAGGATGAGCACGCCGAGGCCGGGCGAGACGGCGCTCAACAGGGCGCCGATGCCATATACGACGAGGCCGATCGTGAAGCACCGCTTGCGGCCCCAGCGGTCGGTGAGCTTGCCGCCCGGGATCATGAACGCCGCCATCACCAGGAGGAAGATCGTGATGGCGACCTGCACGCCCTGGACAGAGGTGTCGAGGTCTGTGCTGATGTCGGTGATCATGACGTTCATGTTCGAGCCGGCGAAGCTGCAGATGAACTGGGCCAACGCCAACGGGACGAGCATGTGGCGCAGCGCCGGGGATGGTCGCGCCGCGGCAACCTGTTCGGACACGTCCTGGACCTCCCTCACGTGGTGAGGCCGAGCCTACGTACCCACCCGTGAGCTCGCCCACCGCGCGTTAGCTTGAGCGCGGCGGCTCGACCAGCAACGGGGGTTCCCATGGAGACGAGCGCGATCAAGACCACGGCGATCAAGGTGGGCCGGATCCTGCTGTGGCTGGTGTACATCTGGGTCGCCATCACCTTGGTGCTGCTCTTCCTCAGCCTGATCCTGGAGCTGTTCGGTGCCAACCCGACGGCCGGATTCGTCGACTGGGTGTATCGCTCGACCGAGCGGGCGATGGCGCCCTTCCGGGGCATCTTCGAGCCGATCACCTTCTCGGACAAGTCCGTGCTCGACGTGTCGGTGCTCTTCGCCATGATCGTCTACGGGTTCGTCGCCCTCGGGCTGCATCTCGCCATCGAGTGGTTCACGCGGCTGCTGCGCGCCGAGGAGGCCCGTCAGCAGAAGCAGGAGACGGAGGCCGCCGCCAGCACACCCCGCCAGGTCCTCCAGCTCGTCGGCCCGAGCGGCGCCACGGCCACCGCCATCCTCACGCCCCAGGCGTGGGGCACGGCGATCCAGCTCAACGCCTCAGGCCTCGACGCCTCGCGGTCCTACAGCGTGTGGTTGGAGGCCCGGAGCGGCGCGCGCATGTCGGCGGCGACGTTCCAGCCCAGCTCGACGGGCACGGCCGGCATGTCGCTCACGACGTCCGTCGCCCTCGCCGACAGCCAGACGTTCGGCGTCACCCTCCTGCCGCGGCCGGGTGAGCAGACGAGCACTGACGTACTTGCGTCACAACTCGTCTAGGTGAACCGCGGGCCCGGTCGGAAGACGGGCCCACACCCGCCAGCTCCCGTCGGGGCCCGGACCGGCACCGAATGACCCCGCGACGGCCGCGACCCGCCGTTCCATGCCTCGGAGGCCGTGGCCGCCACCGGCGGCACAGAGGTCCGCCACGCCTGCCCGCGGCCGCCCGTTGACGACCTCGATCGAGATGCTCTCGGCGTCACGACGGACCGAGAGCCAGATGGGCGCGCCCGGAGCGTGTTTGATGGCGTTGGTGACCGACTCCTGCGCGATCCGGTACGCCGCC
>DASXAI010000609.1:0-26631 GCA_036406775.1 Acidimicrobiales bacterium | reverse complement strand
TCGAGCAGGCGCCGGCCGCCGATGCGGACGGCGGGCGACGAGAAGAAGTCCTCGCGGTTCGACACGTAGCCGCGGTCGCGGCAGTCGACGCCGGCGTGCAGGAACACCCACCGGTCCTCGCTCACACCGAGCCGCCGGGCGCGCTCGACCGAGCACATGATGAGCGCCGCCGACATGTCGACGTCGTTGTTCGAGTTCATGTACTTCGGGTACGGGAAGCCGATCATCCGGTTGTTGGGCCCTGGTGTCCGCACCTCCTCGGGCGTGAGCTCCCGTTGCACCCACGCGTACGGGTTGTGGGCCGCCACCGCCGAGAACCGGGACCACATCTCCGAGATCCGGACCAGGTGGGCCTCGACACTCTCGCCACACGCGGCCCGCACCGCCGACTCGAACATCGGATACACCTGCACCGGCATCATGACGCCGCGCGCCACCTCGGCCGGGTTCGACATGTCGAGCTCGCCACCGATGATGCGACTCGGCACGGTGTCCTCGGGCAGCTTCTTCCACGTGAGCGTGACGTCGTCGCGCCGGGCCCGCATGCGGGTGCGCCAGCACTCGCCGCCGGCGAGGACGGCGCAGTCGATGTCGCCTCGTTGGATCTCGGCCGCAGTGGTGTTGATGAGCGTCTGCGGCGTGTTGCCACCCATCGTCGTGTAGGCGAGCTCGCGGGGAGTGATGCCCAGGGCCTCGGCCACGAAGTGGGCCGGATCGCGGTAGCGCCACGACAGCAGCTGCACGATGCGGATCGAGTCGACGGTGGCCAAGCTGGCCAGACCGGCGTCCGTGGCCGCGGCCCGCACCGCGTCGGCGATGAGATCGACCGGTTCCCGGGCGTCGGCGACGGTGGCGGCGCGCTGGACGACCTGGCCGACGCCGACGATGACTGGGAGCCGAGGATCCACGGGCATGGGCCCGAAGGGTAGGGCGTGATGGGCCGTCGAACCCAGGCCGGGCGCCCGGAGCCCCACGTAGAATGAGGCCATGCCTTGGCCGTCGGACGTCGATCCTGATCGCGAGCTGTTCTCCATCATCGACGACGAACTCACCCGTCAGAACACCACGATCCAGCTCATCGCCTCGGAGAACTTCGCCTCCCCGGCGGTGCTGCGCGCCACCGGCTCGGTGCTCACCAACAAGTACTCCGAGGGGTACCCGGGCAAGCGGTACTACGGCGGCAACTACGTCATCGACGAAGCCGAGGACCTGGCGCGCGAGCGGGCGAAGACCTTGTTCGGCGCCGACCACGCCAACGTGCAACCCCATTCGGGCGCCAACGCCAACCTCGGCGTGTACATGGCGCTACTGCAGCCCGGCGACACGGTGATGGGCATGAGCCTCGACCACGGCGGTCACCTCACCCACGGCTCACCCGTGAACGCCAGCGGCCGCCTCTACAACTTCGTGTCGTACAAGCTGTCGCCCAGCGACGAGCGCATCGACATGGACGCCGTGCGCGACGCCGCCCTCGAGCACCGGCCCCGCATGATCGTGGCCGGCGCCACCGCGTACTCGCGGCGCATCGACCCGGAGCCGTTCCGCGCCATCTGCGACGAGATCGACGCCTACTTCATGTTCGACGCTGCCCACATCGCCGGCCTGATCGCCGGTGGCGTGCACCCCTCGCCCGTGCCCTACGCCGACATCGTCACGCTCACGACGCACAAGACGCTGCGGGGGTCGCGGGGCGGCGCCATCCTGTGCACGGCCGAGCTGGCCCAGGCCATCGACAAGGCCATCTTCCCCGGCCTCCAAGGCGGCCCGCTCGAGCACGTGATCGCGGCCAAGGCCGTCGCCTTCCGGGAGGCGATGCACCCGTCCTTCGCCGACTACGCCGGCCAGATCGTCGGCAACGCCGCCGCCCTCGCCGAAGGCCTGGCCGGGGAGGGCTTCCGTCTCGTGTCGGGCGGCACTGACAACCACCTGATGCTCGTGGACCTGCGCACCTTCGACGCCGACCTCACGGGCAAGGAGGCCCAGGCCGTCCTCGACCGGGCCGGAATCACGCTCAACAAGAACACCATCCCCGACGACCCCCGCACGCCGTTCGTCACGAGTGGTGTCCGCATCGGGACGCCGAGCACGACGACGCAGGGGATGAAGGAGCCGGAGATGGCGGTCATCGCGGGCCTCATCGCCCGCGCCTTGCGCCACCGCACCGACGACGCCGAGCTGGCAGCGGTCCGTGACGAGGTGGCCACCCTCTGCTCGAAGTTCACGCCGTACCCCTGACCCCCTTTCGTTTCACGCTCGCTGGAGAACCTCAGAGGTTCTCAAACAAGCGTGAAACGGGTCAGGACCGAGCGGGGCTCTAGCCTGGTCCGGTGCCCGATTACGCCGGCTACGTGATCGTCGGCGGTGTCGCCGCCGGCGTCACGCTGGTGTTGACGCCGCTGGTGCGGCTGCTGGCACTGCACTTCGGCTGGGTGGTGCAGCCCGACGAGCGTCGCGTCCACACGCAACCGACGGCCGCTGTGGGTGGCATCGCGATGTTCTTCGGGTTCCTGGCGGCCTTCGGCGTGGCCTGGCGGATGGGCCGGTTCCAACCGTTGTTCGCCAACAACTCGGAGCCCCTCGGGGTGGTGCTCGGCGCGGTGGTGATGTTCGCCGTCGGGTTCGCCGACGACCTCAAGAAGTCGCGGTACGTGAAGGGCCCGGCCGAAGGCCTGTCGGCGCCGGCCAAGGTCACGGGCATGGTGGTGGCGGGCGCCGTGCTCGCCTACTTCGGCGTCACGATGTTCTACTTCCGCGTCCCGTTCCGCGACGTGGTGATCATCGGCCAGGACCTGGCGCCGCTCGTGACCGTGCTGTGGCTCATCGGGCTGGCCAACGCCATCAACCTGATCGACGGGCTCGACGGGCTGGCAGCCGGCATCGTGGCCATCGCGTCGGGCACGTTCTTCCTCTACGGGCAGCGCCTCGACAAGCTCGGGCTGCTGGCCCAGCCCAACATCGGTCCCCTCGTGGCCATCATCGTCCTCGGCATCTGCCTGGGGTTCCTGCCCCACAACTTCAACCCGGCCCGGATCTTCATGGGCGACTGCGGCGCCCTTCTCCTCGGGTTGTTGATGGCGGCGTCCACCATCGTCGTCGGCGGCCGGGCCGACCCGAACCAGCCGTTCTCGGGCCAGACCTACTTCTTCTTCGCGCCGCTGTTCATCCCGCTCGTGATCCTCGGCGTGCCGATCGTCGACACCGTCTTCGCCATCATCCGGCGGGCCGGCCAACGCTCGAGCGTCACCACCGCCGACAAGGGCCACCTCCACCACCGGCTCATGCGGCTCGGCCACGGCCAGCGGCGCAGCGTGCTGATCCTCTGGTCGTGGACGGCGATCCTGTCGGGGTTCGTGCTGTACCCGGCGTACACCGGGGAGGGCAACGGGGTGGTGCCGCTCGGTATCGCGGCCCTCGGCCTCGCCCTCTACACCGTGCTACATCCGCAACTCCGCCGGGCGCGGCGCGGCGACCTGTGAGTGCACGGGATCCGGCTCGTACTGGCGCACGGTGGCGGCGGTGATCCCGAGCAACAGCCAGAAGTACATGTCCATCGGGAACAGCTCGAGGTAGGTCGAGAACAGCATCGAGAACAGCGCGGCGGCGAGGAACGCCGTCATCCCGATGCCGAAGGCCGCATCAGCCGGATCAGGGACGCGCTCCAGCCGGCGCGCCTCCCGGAGGGCGCCGAACAGGACCCGTAACAGCAGCCACAGGCCGATGACGCCGAGCTCGACGAGCGTCTTGATGTAGTAGTTGTCCGGTTGGTAGACGCCCGGCCCGGCGAGCGAGTCGGTGTAGACGTCGGTGTCGGGCTGGGTGAGGTCGATGCCGAGGACGGCCGCCTGGTCCTCGATGGTCTGGCCGTACGAACGGGCCTTGGCCGCACCCGTCTCACCCACGCCGATGCCGAGCGGATGGGCGAGGATGGCGTCGAGGTTCTCGGTCCAGTTCGTCGAGCGGGCCTTCGTGCTGTCGGACGACAGAGCCGACGACGCGCTCGAGCCGGGGATGAAGAAAAGCGCGACGAGCCCGAGCGGCAGGAGCACGGCCAGCACGGACCGGAACCGCCGCAGCCCGATGTAGAGCAGGCCCACGAGCAGACCGAGCATGGCGGCTCGCACGATGCTGGTGACGAGGCCGACCGCGAGCACCGGGCACGCGACGACGAACCACACGTTGCGCCGGCGCGACAGATCGGCCAGTGCCACCGGCAAGCAGATGACGATGACCATCATGAGGAAGAAGCCGAACGAGAACGGCAACGCGAACGTCGAGATGGCGCGCAGGTAGCCGCCGTTGAAGCGCAGGACCGAGTTGTAGGCGTAGCCGAGCTCGTTCAGACGCTGATGGCCGATGAGTTCCTGAGCGATGCCGTAGAGCGCGGTGAGAACGCCGAGGCTCATGAGGATCGAGATGAACCGGTCGCGATCGCGCCGATCGAGAGGGCACCGCCACGCCGCGTAGGTCAAGGTCAGGTAGACGAAGTCGAGCTTCAGACCCCAGATGGCGGCCTTCGACTGGTGGATGGCCGCCCACACGAAGGCCAGTCCGACCAGGCCGGCCAGCCACCAGTACCAGTCGGGCTTGGCCCGCCGGCGCACGTGCTGGCTGGACAGCAACGCGACGCCCGCCGTGTAGATGGCGAGGGCTTCTTTCCACGACGCCAGCGAGCCCTCGATGCCGAGGGGCAGGCGCACGCCGTCGAACGGGACGAGCGTCACGAGGAGCAGCAGGCCCCGTTGGGGACGCAGTGCGATCCAGACGGCCGCGGTGAGGGCGACGATGCCCAGCACGAGTACCGTCAAGCGCCCGGTGAGGATGGCGGCGCCGATGGCCACGGCGGCCAGCGCGCATGGGCCGAATGGCCCAACCTGGGCCAACAGGCCGGAGGGCCCTGTCAGTGCGCGCGGGCGTGCGGTAGGGTTTTCCCATACCAGCGGCCGCACGGGGCTGCAGTCTAGATCACCCCCTTCAGACACGGGCCCTGAACGAACAGGAGCGGCGTGGGGTTCGAGGAACAACTCCGTCTCGTTTGGCGTCATCGATTCTGGCTGTTGGCGTTCAGCTTGCTCGCGGCCATCGCGGTGTTCGTCGTCGGCTCGTTGCGCTCGTCGACGTACACGGCGTCGGCCGTCCTGGGTGTCACGCCCGGCGTCACGCCCGGCCAGACGGTGAACAACGACACCGTGGCCTTCGCCACGAACTACTACGAGCGTCTGGTCCGTAGCGACGCCGTGCTCACCAGTGGCGCCGCCGCGGCCGGCCCCGGCACGACGCTCGAGGACATGCGCAACCGCATCTCCACCACGAGCACGGCCACCGACGGCACGGTCACGGTGAAGGCGGACGCGTCGACCGCCGACGAGTCCGTCAAGGTCGCGTCGGCCGTCGCCAACGCCACGATCGCCCAGGGCCGCAAGGACCAGGAGGACGAGCGCAACGCCAAGATCGCCGCGCTCCAGCAGGATCGCGACGCGGCCAAGAACCAACTCGACGCGCTGGCCGCCGACTCCCCCGACCGGTCGCGCCTCGAGTCGCAGTACCAGGCCGACGTCCAAGCCATCGCCGATCAGCAGAACGCACCCTTCAACACGGCCAAGCTGCTCGAGAGCCCGCAGGTCCCGAAGGCGCCGGGCGGCCCCTCGTCGAAGGCCCTCGCGCTGTTCACCTTCCTGGCCGTGCTCGTGCTGGGCGCCGAAGGTCTCGTCGTGCTGGCCCGGCTGCGGCGGCGGGGCGAGGTCGCGCCCGAGGAGGTGCCGGCCACCGCGCCCGCCGAACCGGTCGACGAGCACGATCGCATGCGGGTTCCGTTGCTGCCGTTCGACACCGCGCTCCCCGATCTCATGCTCCAGAGCGTCGACGAGGGCCACCGCCTGATCGCCGTAGTCGGTTCCGGTGACTTCCCGGCCACCAACGACGTCGCCATTGCGCTCGGCCAGGAGCTGGCCGCCAGCGGCCGGTCGACGCTCGTGGTCGAGGGCGACATGGCCCATCCCAGCCTGGCCTCGCGGCTGGGCGTCCGGTCGCAGGTCGGCCTCACCGACGTGCTCGCCGGTGGCGCCCCGTTGGAGCGCACGCAGCGCCAGACCTCGGTGGCCGATCTGTTCGTGCTGCCGGCCGGACGCGCCGTCGAACGGCCTGACGTCCTCGTCGGCGTCGACAACGTGCAGCACGCCCTCGCCGCCAGCTCGTGCGACATCGTGCTCGTCTCGTTGCCGCCGTCGATGTCGGAGGACGACCGCCACCGGATCGCCGCCCAGATGCACGCCGTGGTGTCGATCGTGCGCGACGGTCGCATGCGGGCGAGGCAGGTGCGCAGCGCCCTCGCCGAGCTGGGCGAGCTCCATCACATCCTGATCGGCGTGGGCCTCGTCGACGTGTTGCCGAGCCCCGACGTGGAGGTCGTCCGGCGCACTGAGCGCGCCGGAGCCAAGAAGTCGTCGGCCGCGCCGGCGGTGCCGACACCGCCGGGCGAGCCGACCAGCAACGGCAATGGCAGCGGTGTGCCGGCCGCCGCCCCGGCGGCCGAGGAGCCGGCACCCGAACCTGAGCCGGAACCGGACGTCGGGCCCGAGCCCGAGCCGACGCACGACGAGATGGCGGAGGCGGAGCCGGAGGCGCCCGCCGACACCTCGGTCGAGGCGCCGGAGCCGGCGGAGGAACCGGCCGTCCCGTTCACGTGGCCGCGCCGTTGACCCTGTGCGCGTCCTCACCCTGTCGAGCCTCTGGCCGCCAGTCGTGCTGGGCGGGGCCGAGGTCTACGCCCACGAGCTGACGGCTCGCCTCCGCCAGCGCGGACACGACGTCGGCGTCGTGACTGCCGGCGTGCCGGGGCCTGACGTCGTCGCCGCTGTCGACGCGTGGCCGTACCGCCTCGATCAATTCGCGTCGCAGCCGGCGTGGAAGCGCGCCGCCTTCCACGCCGCCGACCTCGCCAACGTGCGAGCGTGGCGCTCGCTGCAGCGCGCCGTCGACGAGTTCCAGCCCGATGTCGTGCACTCCCACAGCATCCAGGGCCTTTCCGCCCTGCCGCTGCGCATCTCGTCGAAGCGGCCGGTGGCCCACGTGCACACGATCCACGACTACTGGCTCGTGTGCCAGCGCGCCTCCATGACGAACCGCGACGGCCGATCGTGTGGCGAGCAGTGCTGGCCGTGCCGGGCCATCACCACCATCCACCGGCGCGAGCTCGCCGGCCGAGGTCCACAGGTCGTGCTGTGCGTGTCGGACGCCACCGCCCGCGAACACGAGCGCATCCCCGAGATCCACGATCGCATTCGCGTCCTCCGGCTGCCCGACGGCGGCCGGCCGCGGGCCGAGCGCCGCTCCGTCGGGGCCACGCCGGTCTTCGGCTATCTGGGCCAGCTGGCGCCGCACAAGGGTGTCCTGACGCTCGTGGAGGCGTTCCGGCGCCTACCGGCGGGCGCCGCCCAACTGCGGATCGCCGGCAGGGGCTCGGTGGAGGACGACGTGGCCCGACGGGCCGGCGGCGACATCACCTACGCCGGGTTCGTCGCCGGCGACGCCAAAGCCGCCTATCTCGACTCGCTCGACTGCCTGGTCGTGCCATCCGAGTGGCGCGAGCCCGGCGCGCTGGTCGTGAGCGAGGCCAAGGCCGAGTTGCTGCCCGTCATCGGCGCCCGCATCGGCGGCATCCCCGAGGTCGTGCCCGCGTCGTGCCGGGACCTGCTGTTCGATCCGGGCGATCCCTCCGACCTGGTCCGAGCGCTCGACGCCTTCCGCTCCGAACCGGCCCGGTACGCGGTGACACCCAGCGCGGTGGACGGCTGGGACGCCCACGTGGGCGCGGTGGAGGACGCCTATCGAACGGCGCTGGCGCGGGTGGGCACTCGGCCGTTGGTCGACGGCGCCGCCAGGCCGTAGAGGTCCCGCAGGGCGCCCGACTGCGAGCGGGCTGTCGTGTGGCTCACGAACGACGCCGCTTCCTCGATGGCGATCTTGCGGCGCAGCGGGTCGTCGAGCTCGAGCACCATCTGGGCCAGCTCGATCGGCGTGCTCGCCAGACGCTCGACGCCGGCGTGGCGCACCGGCGGGATGTCGCGGGCGACGATGGGCAATCCCACCGACGCCGCCTCCAGCACGGTGACGGGATTGCCCTCCCACGCCGCCGTGTGTACGTAGGCGTGGGCGCCGACCAGTTCCCGCAGCACCGCATCACGCGGGCGCCACCCGGTGACGCTGACGCCGCTGTCGCGCAACAACTGTTCCAGCCGTTCGTCACCGCCGCCGACCCATCGCCACTCGCGATCGCCGCCGAGCAGCCGCGCGTCGCGAGCGGCGTCGGCGAAGAACGACGGGTCCTTCTGCGGCACGATGCGGCCGACGGTGACCACCGGGCCGTCGTTGCTGAGGGGCGGAGCGGGGAGATCGACCGGCAACTGCACCCGATGGGGCACGAGCACGACCTTGGACCGCTTCGGTAGGCGGACGGCGAGCTCCTTCTCCCACTCACCGACGGCCGCCACGGCGTCCGTGCGGAACGACAGCGCCGCCTCGGCCATCCAGAAGCCGGCGCGGGCCATACCCGGGACGTCTCGGCGCTGGAAGGAGTAGCAGTGCGGCGAGTACACGATGCGGGCGTCGTAGCGGCGGGTGGCGAGGCGCACGTACCCACCGGCGTAGGAGGAGTGGGCGTGGATGACATCGGGCCGCAGCCGGTTCACCGCGTCCTGCACGGCGCGGATCTGGGCCAGCTTGCCGTCAGGGAGGTCGATGAGCTCGGCCCGCCCGTGGAGGCCGTTGCCGATCTGGACGCCCGGGCGCCGGTAGGCGAGGACCACGTGCTGCAGCTCGGGCAGACTGGCGACGTAGTCGGTGAGCACGGCGGCCACGCCGCCGCCGAAGGCCTCGACCACGTGCAGCACGAGCGGTGTGCTGCGATCGGGTCGCGACGTGAGAGAACCGGATCGACTCATGAAGAAGCTGCGTTTCGGGAGTACGTCCACGCGCCCGCCGTGGGTTCGTCGCACATTAGCGAAT
The DNA here is from genome assembly GCA_036406775.1 of Acidimicrobiales bacterium. Classification (GTDB taxonomy): domain Bacteria; phylum Actinomycetota; class Acidimicrobiia; order Acidimicrobiales; family Ilumatobacteraceae; genus DASXAI01. The sequence goes on along the minus strand of DASXAI010000609.1, from coordinate 17,631 downwards.
GCGTTTGTGGTCGCGCCGAGTCGAACGCGGTCACGGCGGGACCGCCGACACGCCTCCAGGTGCCCTTGCTACGGTACGTAGGGCGGGTGCACGCGTGATCGTGATGCCAGGTGGAGGATTGCATGTCAGACCCGACCTCTCGTCGTTCTCGACGCACGCTCCGACTCGGCCTCGGGGCGTTCGGCCTGGTCGCGCTCATCGTGCTGGCCGTCATCGCCGGGGGCACCGTCGTGCGCCGGGTGATCGCCGAGGGAAGCTCCGTCAAGCCGCTTGACAGCAGCGACGCCGAGCGGGCCGTGCGCTCCGGCCCGCGCCGCGTCGGCGGCGGTGCCACGGTGGGCCAGGTGCTGGGCGGGTTCGCCAACGCGGCCCAGTTCATCTTCCAGGACGACGCCTCGCTCAACGCCGACCTCGATGCGATGCAGAACACAGGGGCGTCGTGGATCCGCTTCGACTTCCTGTGGACGTACATCGAGCCGAACAACGGCCAGTTCCAGTGGACCGTGTACGACAAGCTCGTGGCGGCGGCCAAGGCGCGCGGCTTCACGATTCTCGGCGAGCTCGACTTCACGCCGCCGTGGGCACGGAGTGCGACGTGCAACGCGTCCGACAAGTGCCCGCCGGGTGACGTCGCCGCCTGGCAGCGCTTCATCACCACCACGGTGAACCGGTACAAGGGCTCGGTGTCGCACTGGGAGATCTGGAACGAGCCCAATTTGCGGTTCTTCTGGCAGACCGGCCCCGACCCGGCCGCCTACACGGCGCTGCTGAAGGCTTCGTACCCGGCCGTGAAGCAGGCCGATCCGAACGCCGTGGTGGTGTCCGGTGGTCTGGCGCCGGCCGGCGAGCTCACCGCCGACATGTACCCGCCCCTCGACTTCCTGAAGGGGATGTACGCCGCCGGCGTCCAGGGCTCGTTCGACGCCTTCGGGATGCACCCGTACACGTACCCGTTCACGCCTGACGAACCGAAGGACTACAACAACTACTACAGCCTCGGCTTGTTCTACGACGTGATGGTGGCCAACGGCGATGGCAACAAGCAGGTCTGGTCCACCGAGGCCGGCGCACCCACCGGCACCGCGGTGGAATCCGACCGCAGCGCCATCTCCGAGGCCCAGCAGGCCTTGACGGCCACGCGCATCTACCAGATCGCAGCCCAACGGCCGTGGCAGGGCCCGGTGTTCTGGTTCTGCTTCCGTGACTACGGCACCGACCCGAACGCCATCGAGGACAACTTCGGCGTCCTGCACAACGACCGCACGCCCAAGCCGTCCTACGACGCCTACGTCGCCGCCATGCAACTGCCCATCTAGCGGCCTTTCGCGCCGATGTGACGCTTTTCCACGTGTGGCGTGCATTTCCGTCACATCGGTGGAGAGGAAGCGGGTCACGGTGCCGCCTCCACCAGGTCGTCGAACAGCTTGACGAACTGGGCGCCGACGTCGTCCCAGGTGAACCGGGCCGCCCACTCGGCCGCTGCCGCCACGTCGGGGGCGTCGGTGGCCAGGCGAGCCAGGGCGTCGCGCCAGGCCTCGGGGTCGAGGGGCCGGTCGACCAGCAGGACGTGGCCGCCGCCGATCTCGCGGAAGGCGGGGATGTCGCTGGCCACCACCGGTGTGCCGTTGTGCATGGCTTCGAGCACCGGCAGGCCGAAGCCCTCGTGGATGCTGGGGATCACCACCGCTCGAGCCGTGCCGTACAGGCGGCCGAGTTCGGAGTCGTCGACCCAGCCGACGAAGTGCACCCGTCGGTTGCAGCCGAGCTCGTGGATGAGGGCGTTGATGTGCTTGGACTCGGCCGGGCGGGTCGGCCCCACCAACACGAGGTCGTGTTCGATGCCCCCGAGGGCGAACGCCCGCACGAGGGTGTCGACGTTCTTGTGCGGCATGAGCGAACCGACGTACAGCACGAACGGCCGCGCCGGCGCCTGGACGTCGGGGGGCACGGCGATCTGGGTCGACGCCGCCTCACCGATCACCGTGACCTTGTCCGGATCGAGCCGCACGCTGGCGTCGAGGCTCAGCCGCGTGAACTCGCTGACGCACACCACGTGGCTGGCGGCGCGGCACGCCGGGCCGAGCGCGGTCACGAACCGTAGTCGCCGGCCGGCGGTGTCGTAGCGGGGCGCGACCACGGCCCGCACGTCGTGCACCACCATCACCGTCGGCACGCGCGGCCGGCGCGCCGTCATCTCCGGGTAGGGGATCAGCACGACGTCGGCACGGGTGCGCGCTACCAACCGAGCCAGGTTCGCCTCGCGCCACGCGGCGCGTGCGGTGAAGCTCTGGGTCGACCGCGGCACGGCGACGAGCTCGGCCTCGGATGCGTGGGCGAACTCCTCCGGCCGGCTCGTGGCCACGGCCAGCTCGACGTCGCCGCGGTCGTGCAGAGCGCCGACGAGGCTGCGGATGTAGGTGCGCAGCCCGCCGAGGTTCGGCTTCACGATGGCGGCGTCGACCAGCACGCGACGGACGGCCGCAGTCACGACGGCGCTCCTGCCGGTCGGTGCCGGCGCGTCACGTCCCGCAAGGCGGAACGGAGCAGCGGCGGATCCACCACGCTGATGACGGCGGCGTAGGACAGCATCCCCACGAGGACGGCGGCGACGAGCACCACGGCCTGATCGACGAAGGATTCGAGCACGCGCTGCACGCCGACCACGCAGGCGAACATGATGCCGGTCGAGACGAGGATGCCGCGCAGGGCGACGAACTGGCGCCACAGACCGAGGCCGGTGAACCGCTTGAGGAACACAAAGCTGAGCGGCGTCACGAGCCAGCCGGTGACGGTGAAGGCCACGGCCACCCACACGAGGCCGTAGTGGGCGGCGATGATCGACGCCGGTATGGCGATCGCAACCTGGATACCGATCACGATGACACCCGAGCGCGGATGGCCCCGGGACTCGCACGCGTAGGCGTGGAGCCGCACGAGGGCGAGCCGCAACCCGTTGAGCGCGAGGATCTGGAGGACGGGCACGGCCGGCATCCACTCGCTGCCGAACACCACCGCCACGAGGTCGTGGGCGACGGCGGCCACACCGATGGTGAGCGGGACGTAGAGCGCGCACACGTAGCGCTCGACGCGCAGCAGCGTGTCCTGGAAGCGGTCGGTGTCGTCCTGGAGTGTCGCCAGCACCGGCTCCAGCACGCCGCCGATGGCGTCGAGCAGCTTCTCGAGCGGCAGGAACAGGAACCGGTAGCCCAGGCTGTACTGACCGAGCGCTTCGGTGCCGAGCTGGCGTCCGACCACGATGCTGTCGACGCTGCCCTGGGCCACCACCAGTAGGCGGGTACCACTGGCGGCGGCGCTGAAGCCGAGCAGTTCGCGGAGCGTGCCGAGGTCGAAGGCCACCTGCGGTCGCCACACGCCGGCTCGTATGGCGAAGAGCCACGCCAGGCTGGTGGCCACGAACGACTCGGTGACGGCCATGCCCGCCAGCGACCACAGCCCGGCACCGGCCACCGCCATGCTGATGCCGACGGCGGCACCTGCCACCGTGGCGATCGTCGACGACAGCACGAAGTCTCGGATGTAGAGGCGCCGCACCAGCATGGCGTTGGGCACGCCTTCGAAGCCCCGCAACAGGAACATCACACTCAGCACGCGCAGGAGCGGGCCGAGGTCGGGCGAGTTGAACCACGACGCGAACGTGCCGGACCCGGTGAGGACGGCGAGCATCAGGAAGATGCCGAGCAACCCGTTCGTCGTGAAGGCCACGGCGACGTGTCGGCGCGTGATGTTGTGGCGCTGCACGAGCACCTGGGCGAACCCCAGGGCTCCGAGCAGCGAGCCGACGTTGATGACGACGAGGGCCAACGCCATCGTGCCGAAGTCGCTCGGTGCCAGCAGCTTGGTCAGGACGATCTGGACGCCGAGCCGCACGATCTGCTGCGTGCCCTGGTTGAACGCACCCCACCGGAGGCCCGACGAGGCCCGTCCCGCCAGTTCGTGCTCGGCCGGACGCGCCGCGCTGTCGTCGTGGCTCTCGGCCGTGGGCGGGCGGTCGCCAGCCGTGCGCATGCTCACCTCAGCCCTGGCCGGCAGCGAGACACGATGACGCACCGCTGTCGAGCGGCACCCCGTACAGGTACATGGTCCCGGACATCAGGCCGTACAGGCGATGATGCCGGACCGTGCCCACGAGGTTGAAGCCCGGCGGGGGGACGATCGGTTGGGGGGACGCGAAGGCGCACCGCCGGAACTCCGGGAAATAGGCGTCGTAGGTGGCGGGTGGGTAGTCCTTGGGCTCGAGGGTGATCCGGTCGGGCCGGGCGATCGCGGGGTAGTGGTAGCCGACCCAGTCGAAGCCGGCGTCGACCTGGTCGGCGCGATACCCGAGCTGCACGAGGCGTTCGCCGGCGGTCCACCGCAGGTCGAGGAGGTCTTGGGTGTCGGTGGCCGATACCGTGCCCAGTAGGAGCAGCGGCACGAAGGCTCCGGCGGCGAAGGCGAGCCGGCGCACCCGCACTACCGAGCCGACGGCGTTGTCGACGGCGATGAGAGCGAGACCGAGGATGACCGGGATCAGGTACCGGTCGTAGATGGCCCGGTACGCAAGGTTCACGGCTTCGGCCGCGAGAGCGCTCAGGGCGACCCACACGATCGCCACCCGCGTGATGGCGGTGGCGTCAGTGAACGGGCGCGCCGCGGCGCGCCAGCCGTCGGAACGCCACGACCGCCACAGCCCGTGCAGGGCGTGGAGCACCAGCGCGGCCAAGAGGAACAGCGCGGCGGCGGCCGCGATCTCGATGGCCAGCCACACCGGCTCGCTGAAGAGCCGCGGCGACAGCAGGTCCATGCCCTGGTAGCCACCCTCCTGCTGGAGCGAGTTGCCGACGAGCAGTGAGCCGGTGCGGCGATGCAGGAGGATGCCGCCGAGAACGACGACGAGGGCCAAGGCTCCGATGCCGACGCAGCCCCGCGCCGTCGACCACCACGACCGCACCACGCCGACGGCCCGGCCCAGCCAACCGGTGACGGCGGCGACGGGAACAAGGAAGAGAGCGACCGTGGCGGCGCCCTGGTACAGGCGGGCGAGCTGGCCGGAGATGGAGCCCCGGACGATCGCCATGGTGGGGCCGTTGAGCGGCGTCACCACGAGCAGCAACACGACGAAGACGGTGACGGCGGCACCGATGGCGAACACGAGGCGGCGCTCCCGCCGGCCGGCCTGCGGGTGCGTGAGCATCGCGAGGGCCACAGCCAGGGGGGCGGCGATGGCGGCTTGCCGGATCGAACCGGCCCAGGCGCCGGCGGCCGCCATCGCGAGCAGCCACGCCAGGGGCAGCCGGCCGGTGTCGCTCCAACGACGCCACGCCACCAGACCGAGGCTCAGGCACAGCAACTGCGCGAACAGGGCCAGCTGCTCGGTCATGTAGGTGGCGAGCGTGGAACCGAACCCGGGCAGGGCGACGAGCGTGAGCGGCAGGAGCGGCCACAGGTTCGCGGCCCGCGTACGCCGCGCCAGCAGCGAAACAGCGACGAGCGATCCCGCCCCGGCGAGGATCGACACCACGCGCAGGCCGGCGATGCTGCTCCCCGTGACGGGCGACAGGATCTTCGACGTCAGCAGCTGGCCGAGCAGGCTCGTGTCGTTCCAGCCGACACCGTCGATGGTGCCTGCGGTGACGAAACGCTGCGCGATGCGCAGGTACGCCCAGTCGTCGCTGTAGGCCCGGTGGATGGCTCCGCTGGCGATGGCCCAGGCGACGAGCAGCGCGAAGACGGCCACCACCGCGGCGATGGCGGCCACCATCCAGCCCGGGCCGGTCCACAGGCGCGCCGTGACTCGGGGCGCCGTCCTCGTCGTCGTCACCACGTCCGCATCAGTCGCGAGAGAAGGGTGAGCCACCGTCGCCATCAGCGCATCCCGCCGCTTGGGAACGCTTCGCACAGGCGACTGGCCTCCTCCTGCGGCTGCGATGGGGCGGGTCACACCTGGTGCCACCGACGAGGTGCGTGCTGGCGCATGCTACCGATCCCGGGTCGTGCGGACGGCCCCGGCGTCAGGACCGCTGACCGGGACGTCGGGGGGCGGATGGGCGCGAGAGCAGGATCGAGATGGCGGCGGCCGACCGCGGTGCGGAGGTGCCGTCGCCGTACGGAGAGGGCAAGGCGGCCAGGCGGTCGTGGAGGCCGGGCCGGTCGGCGAGGAGCTGGCCCACCCACGTGCTGATCAGAGGTCCGGGCGGGACGAGTTGAGCGAACGTGCCGAGGATCTCGGGCCGTTCGGTGGACTTGCGCACCACCAGCACGGGCCGCTTCAGGATGCTCGCTTCCTCCTGCACGCCGCCCGAATCGGAAACGAGCAGCGCCGACTCGGCCGCCAGCGCGAGGAATTCGCGGTAGCCGATCGGCTCGGTGATCCGGAGCGGCTTGAGCAGTCCCTCGAGCCCGAAGCCGGCGACCTTCGTGCGCGTGCGCGGATGCAGCGGCATCATCACCGGTAGTGGTGAGGAGGCCAGTTCGCTGAGGATCGTCGCCAGGACGTCAGGGTCGTCGACGTTCTCGGGGCGGTGGAAGGTGGCGAGGAGGTACTCACCAGGCTCGAGCTCGTGGCGGACGAGTACGCCGGCCCGCTCGCCCGGGCCGGGCAGCAACGCGTTGACCGCATCGACCACCGTGTTGCCCGTGAGGATGACCTTGTCGCCGCCGATGCCTTCGGCCGCCAGGTTGGCCCGATTGGTTTCTGTGGGCGCGAGGCACAAGTCGGCGAGGTGGTCGGCCACGACGCGGTTGTGCTCTTCGGGCATGGCGCGGTCGAAACTGCGCAGGCCCGCTTCGAGATGCACCAGCGGGATGTTGGTGGCGTTGGCCGCGAGGGCACCGGCGACTGTGGCGTTGGTGTCACCGTGCACGACGACCACTTCGGGTGGTGTTGCCGCGAACGCCGACTCGAGCTGTGATGTGGCGTCGCCGATCTGCGAGCCGCGCGTCCGACCGCCGACCTCGAGGAGGAGATCGGGACGGCCGATGCCGAGCTCGGCGAGAAACTGTCCCGAGAGCTGTTCGTCGTAGTGCTGGCCGGTGTGGATCAGACGAGCCTGTTCGCCGAAAAGCTTCACGAGGGGCGCGACCTTGATCAGCTCGGGCCGCGTGCCGAGCACGAACGCGATGCTCTTCGGTCCGAGGCCGATTGTCACACTGAACTCCTCGTGAACAGGGACCGAACGACTGCTACCCGGGACACCGCCACGACTGTCAACGTACGGCAGCATGTGCCTGGTCGGAATGGGCAAAACGGCCCGTAGACCACCAGAAACACCGTCGGTACGGTGGCGTCGCGGGCCGGTCCCGGTCGCCGAGGAATCGACCTCACGATCGGCCCGACCAAGGTTGCGTCCGTGAGTAACCCCCCAAGCGCGAGGAGACGTAGTGTCGGCCATCCAGCTGCCCTCCGATCAGAACGCGAGCGGCCGCTCGTTCGGTCCTGAAGAGCTCGACGCCGTGCGCGCCGTGCTCGACAGCGGCACCTTGACCGCCACGAAGGGTGAGTTCACTCCCAGGCTCGAGTCCGCCATCGGCGAGCTACTCGGCGTCGAGCACGTCGTCGCCTGTGCCTCGGGAACGGCCGCCGTACACGTCGCCGTGGCCGCGTACGACCTCGAGCCGGGCGACGAAGTCGTCACCACCTCGATCACCGACATGGGCGCGCTCGCACCCATCCTGTACCAGGGCGCCATCCCGGTGTTCGCCGACGTCGACCCGGACACGATGAACGTCACCGCCGCGACCATCGAGGCGTGCCTGTCCGAGCGGACCCGCGCCATCATCGCCACCCACTTGTTCGGCAACCCCTGCCAGATGGACGAGATCCTCGCCCTGGCCGCCGCCCGTGGCATCCCCGTCATCGAGGACTCGGCCCAGGCCTACCTCGCCCTCAGCAAGGGCCGACCCGTCGGCACGCTGGGTGAGATCGGTTGCTTCAGCACCCAGCAGGGCAAGCACATCACGTCGGGGGAAGGCGGCTTCGTCGTCACCGACGACGCCGCGCTGGCCCGGCGCATGCGGGTGTTCGTCAACAAGGCGTGGCCGTACGGCGAGCCCAACCCCGATCACGAGTTCCTGGCGTTGAACTACCGCATCACCGAACTGCAGAGCGCGGTGCTGTTCGCGTCCGTGAAGAAGCTCGACGCCAACGTCAAAACCCGCATCACGGCCGCCAATCGCCTGGCCGAGCAGCTCGACGGCGTGTCGGGCGTCGGGACGCCCGTCGTCGCGCCCGACGACGTGCACTGCTACTGGCGCTTCTGCCTGCGCATCGACCCGGACGTGGTGCCGGGCGGGCCGGGTGCGGTGGCCCAGGCGCTCAAGTTCTACGACATCGCGGCCGCGCCCCGGTACATCCAGAAGCCGGCGTTCCGGAGCAAGGTCATCGCCGACCAGGTCACCTTCGGCGCCAGCCGCTGGCCGTGGACGCTGGCCCGCCCCGAGGCCGTCGACTACTCGGCCGAGCGCTTCCCGGGGACCTTCGCCGGGCTCGAGCAGGCCCTGGTCCTGCCCTGGAACGAGCGCCTCACCGACGAGCACGTCGACTACCTGGCCACCAGCACCACCGAGGCCGTCCAGTCCCTCGGAGCCACCTGACATGCCCACCGCGCCGTTCCATTTTTCGCCCCTGGCGCCCGTTGGGGCGGAATTCGCCCCGATTCCCGACACAAGCGGGCGGACCCGCCGGAGCCAGCCGTGACCGAGCCGGTGCGCCTCGGGCTCGTCGGCGCCGGCGGCATCGCCCGCGCCTACGCCGACCTCCTGGCGTCGTCGACGCTCGCCACCTGCGTCGGGATCGCCGACGTCCGCCCGGGTGCCGCCGCCGGCCTGGCCGGCCCGCTCGGCTGCCCGGCCTTCGGCGACGCCACCAAGCTCACCGACGTCGACGGCCTCGAGGCCATCGTCATCTGCACGCCGCCGGTCACCCACGTCGACCTGGCCACCCGGTTCGCCCGGCGCGGCGTCCACGTCCTGTCCGAGAAGCCCCTCGCCCTCGACCGTCACGCCGCCGCGGAGATGATCGCCGAGGCCGACGCGGCGGGCGTGATCCTCACGATGGCCACCAAGTTCCGCTTCTGCGCCGACGTCAACCGGGCCGCCGGCCTGATGGCCGAGGGCCGCGTGGGCGGCCTGCGGCTGCTCGAGAACGCCTTCACGTCGCGCGTCGACATGGCCAACCGGTGGAACGCCGATCCGGCGGTGTCGGGCGGCGGCGTCATCGCCGACAACGGCCCGCACTCCGTCGACCTCGTCCGCCATCTGCTCGGGCCGATCTCCGAGGTGCTGGCGGTCGAGTCGTCCCGCCCGGCCGGGTTCGTGGTCGAGGACACGGCCCGCCTGCACCTGCGCACCGACGCCGGCGTCGACGCCCACGTCGACCTGTCCTGGAGCATCGACAAGTCGCTCGCCGACTTCATCCGCATCTACGGCACGCTCGGTGAGATCCGGGTCGGCTGGCGGGAATCGGCGTGGCGGGAGTACGGCGACGAATGGGAGACCTTCGGCCCCGGGTACGCCAAGGCACCGGCCATGGGCGGCGCCCTCGACGCCTTCTGTCGCGCCGTGCGAGGCACGGGCTCCCTCCCCGTCACCGCCGATGACGCGCTCGCCGCGACGACCTGCATCGACGCCGCCTACGAATCGCTGCGACGCGGCGGTTGGGTCAAGTTGGCCGAGCTCGGGGACTGACCATGACCGTGCGCCTCCACCCGACGGCGATCGTCGAAGGAGGTGTCACCATCGGCGACGGGACGTCGGTGTGGGACGCCGTCCACCTCCGCGGGCCGGGCACGACGATCGGCGTCGACTGCATCATCGGCGAGAAGTCGTACGTCGCCTACGGCGTCACCATCGGTGATCGGGTCAAGATCAACGCCTTCGTCTACATCTGCACCGCCGTCACGATCGAGGACGGCGTGATGATCTCGGCCGGGACGACGTTCACCAACGACCGCTACCCTCGTGCCACGACGCCGGATCTCACCAAGCTGCGCCCGTCGGACCCTGACGAGCACACGCTGGCCACCGTCGTGCGGGCCGGCACCACCATCGGCGCCCGGGCCACCATCGGGCCCGGCCTGGAGCTGGGCCGCTTCTCGATGATGGGAATGGCGGCTACCGTCACCCGCTCCGTGCCCGACTTCCACCTCGTCATCGGCCACCCGGCGCGCACCGCCGCCGCCGTCTGCCGCTGCGGCGAGCCGTTCCTGCGTGCCGTCGACGGCCGTCTCCCCGATGCTGGCGACGTCGAGTGCCCGGCGTGCGGACTGCGCTACGCCGTCGCCGCCGATCGCGTGCACGAGCTCACACCGCCGGAGCCGTCGTGACGCGCTGGGGCGTCGTCGGTGGCGGCGTCCTCGGGCTGATGCTGGCCCACCGACTGGCCGAGCGGGGCGACGACGTCACGTTGCTCGAGGGCGCGCCGGAGATCGGTGGCCTGGCCGCGGCCTGGCAGGTCGGCGACGTCACATGGGACCGGCACTACCACGTCACGCTCCTGTCCGACCGGCGCACGCAGCAGCTCGTGGCCGCCGCCGGCCTCGCCGACGAGTTCCGCTGGGTCGAGACGAAGACCGGCTACTACGGCACCGACGGCACGTTGCGGTCGGTCTCCAACAGCGTCGAGTTCCTGAAGCTCCCGGGGCTCAACCCGATCGACAAGGGCCGCCTCGGCGGCACCATCCTGTACGGCTCCAAGATCCGCAACGGGCAGCGGATGGAGCGCATCCCCGTGGAGGCCTGGCTCCGACGGTGGTCCGGCCGGCGCACCTTCGACACGTTCTGGCAGCCGCTGCTGCGGGCCAAGCTCGGCGACGGGTATCGCGAGGCGTCGGCCGCCTTCATCTGGGCCACGATCCAACGCCTCTACGCGGCGCGCCGCACCGGGCTGAAGAAGGAGATGTTCGGCTACGTCCCCGGCGGCTACGCGCGCGTCTTCGACGGGATGGCGGCCACGCTGCGGGCCGACGGCGTCAAGCTCGTGCTGGGATCACCGGTGCGAGCCGTGCGGCGCAACGGCGACAGCCTCGCCGTCGACACCGACTCCGGCACCGAGCGCTTCGACGAGGTCGTCGTCACCACCAACGCCCACCTCGCCGCCGACCTCTGTCCCGACCTGACGCCCCAGGAGGCGAGTCGGCTCCGGAGCGTCCGGTACATGGGCATCGTGTGCGCCTCGCTCGTGCTCGACCGTCCGCTCGGGCCCTACTACCTCACGTACATCACCGACCCGTCGACGCCGTTCACCGCCGTCGTCGAGATGACGGCGTTCGTCGACCCCGCCGAGGTCGGCGGCCATCACCTGGTGTACCTACCGAAGTACGTGGCCCCCGACGATCCCTTGCTCGACGCGTCCGACGACGAGGTGCGGGCCACCTTCCTGCCCTATCTGCGGCGGATGTACCCGTCGCTGTCCGATGAGGACGTGCTGGCCTTCCGGGTGTCGCGCGTCCGGCGGGTGTTCGCCGTCCCCACGCTGGGGTATTCGGCCCGCATGCCGAGCATGTCGACCTCGGTGCCCGGGCTGCACCTCGTCGGGTCGGCCCAGCTTCCCTTCGCCACCCTCAACGTCAACGATACGCTCAGCTTGGTGGGGGAGTTCCTCGGATGAAGCCACTCGCTTCCCTCTCCCTCGACCTCGACAACCTGTGGGCCTACCAGATGACCCACGGTGACGAGGGCTGGGACGCCTACGACTCGTACCTCGACGCCCTCGTGCCCACCGTGCTCGAGGTGCTCGCCGACCGGGGGCTGCGCATCACCTTCTTCGTCGTCGGGCAGGACGCCGCCCTCGATCGCAACGAGAAGCAGATCCGGGCCCTCGCCGAGGCCGGCCACGAGATCGGCAATCACTCCTACCGGCACCAACCGTGGCTGCACCGGTACACGCCGGACGAGATCGACGACGAGCTGGCCCGGGCCGAGACCGCCATCGAGGCAGTGACGGGTCAGCACCCCGTCGGCTTCCGCGGTCCGGGCTACAGCTTGTCGGCCGACGTGCTGCGCGTGCTCGTCGACCGCGGGTACCGCTACGACTGCTCCACCCTGCCCACGGTCATCGGGCCGCTGGCGCGGCGCTACTACTTCCGGTCGGCGCAGCTGACGCCGGAGCAGCGCGCCGAACGATCGTACTTGTTCGGCGGGTTCCGGGAAGGGCTGCGCCCCTTGAAGCCGTACGAGTGGCAGGTCGACGGCGACCGGCTGCTCGAGATCCCGGTCACCACCATGCCGCTCACCCGCATCCCGATCCACGTGAGCTACGTCCTGTACCTGGCCGGCCCGTCGCCGGCGTTGGCCCACCAGTACTTCACCAACGCGCTGCGGTTGTGCCGCGTCACCGGAGTGGAGCCGTCGATCCTGCTGCACCCGCTCGACTTCCTCGGTGCCGACGATGTCGACGCGCTCGGGTTCTTCCCCGGGATGGGCATGACGGGCGCGCGCAAACGGGCCGTGGTCCTGTCGTGTCTGGCCGAGCTCAACCGCCAGTTCCGTGTGCTGCCGCTGCGCGACCACGCCGCCGCCATCGCCGTGCGCGACGGCCTGGCGGTGAAGCCGGCCACCGCCGCCACGCCGGTGCTGGAGGCCTCCCGGTGACGGAGCCGAACCTGCCCGCCGATCCCCGGCCCCTCGTGTCGGTGGTCGTGCCGGCGTACAACGAGGCGCTGAAGCTCATGGGCTCGCTGACCGCGGTCTACAGCTACCTCGGCACGCTGCACGACCGGTACCGCTTCGAGCTCATCGTCGTCGACGACGGCTCCACCGACGAGACCGGCGACATCGCCGACGTGTTCGCCAAGACCCACCCCGGCGTCCTGGTGCTCCACCACCAGGTCAACTTCCGGCTCGGCCAGGCCCTCCAGTACGCCTTCGGGCAGTCGAAGGGCGACTACGTGGTCACGTTCGACGCCGACCTCAGCTATTCGCCCGACCACATCGGCCAGATGCTCGAGGCCCTGGTGGCCCAGCACGCCCGCGTCGTCGTCGCCTCGCCGTACATGAAGGGCGGCCGCACCAGCGCCATCCCGTGGCGACGGGAGGCGATGAGCAAGGGCGTCAACAAGCTCCTGTCGCGGGTGACGCACTCCCGGGTGGCCACCGTCACCGGCATGGTCCGCGCCTACGACGGGCCGTTCATCCGCAGCCTCGATCTGAAGGCCATGGGGCCGGAGATCAACACCGAGATCCTGTACAAGGCCCAGATCATGCGGGCCCGGGTCGTCGAGATCCCGGCTCACCTCGACTGGAGCGATCAGTCCGAGCGCATGAAGACCCGCAAGGTCAGCCTGCGGGTGAGCAACACGTCGAAGCTGTTGGTCTTTGCGTCGTTCTTGTTCCGGCCGCTCGTGTTCTTCGTCATCCCGGGCCTCGTGTTGTTCATCGTTGCGGCCTGGACGCTCGGGTCCGTGGCCATCGCGGTAGGCAAGGAGTTCTTCGACGTCTCGGGCAGCATCGACAACCGGCTGTACACGGCGTTCGCCAACACCTACAGCGACCGCCCGCAGTCGTTCATCATCGGCGGCTTCGCCTTCGTCGTGTCGGTGCAGCTGATCAGCCTCGGCCTGCTGGCGACGCAGTCGAAGCGGTACTTCGAGGAGCTGTACCACCTCGGCACGTCCACCCGCCGACGTGTCGACCGCATCGAGACGAGCCTCATCGTGGCCGGCGTCGACCCGGTGGAGCGGTCGATGGTGGCGGCCCCCGGGCTCGACGAGCCCGTCACGTTGGAGGCACCGACCACGGCGGAGCCAGAGCCCGAGGCTGCGCCCGAGCGCGTCGAACCACCCAGTCGAGTCTCGTCGGCATGAGCGTCGGGGACCCGCCCGTCAACGCTGGCGCGCCCTGGGCGCCGCCGGCCCCACCGCGTCCACAGCCGCTCCACCACCGATGGCTCGAGGTGTTGTTCGTGGTCGGCCTGGCCGGTGTGTTCCTCGTCAACGCCGCCGTCGCCGTCGTGTCTCCGTCGGACTTCACCGACCTCATCGACAAGAGCTCCATTGCCGGGACGCTGCACCTCACCGGCTCCACGTGGATCGCGGGCGCCATCTTCGTGCACGACGTCCTCATCGGCCTGGCCATCCTCGCGACGCTCTTCATCCCGCGCCGCGGCGTCCGGCTGGCGATCCTGGCGTGGGCGGGCCTGTGGCTCCTGGTCGTCGCCGTCGTGAAGCTCACCGCGCTCTGACTCTCTGCGCCGATGTGACGCTTTCCGACAACTGTTGTCGATTTCCGTCACCTCGGCGGTGGTGGTGGGCGTCAACCACCGTGTGCAGTCGGCTTCCCGCCCGCGGCGCTCGGACCTGCAGTGATGAGCCGAACGGCCCCTTGTTGGTGGTCGGTGCGGCCCGTACCGTCACGGACAGAGGTCAGCGGTCGGGCGCTGACCGGTCACAGACGGGAGGGCGGATGTTGGTGAGTCAGTCGCCGTGACCGCGCGGCCCTTGATGGCCGCAGCCTGAACCGACACACCTGGTCCCCCCACTGGTGACTCGCGCGCGCCCCTGAGTCGGCGCGACGCGTCGACCTTTCACGTTCTTTCTCCAAGGAGTTTCGCGATGGCGATGGAAGCGTTGCTCGAGCAGCCCGATAGTCGGCTCGCCGCTCCCACGCGCAACCTGTTCGGCTTCAACTTCGTGAGCGACCACGACCTCTCCACGGTCGTCGACCGCATCACCGGGCCGCAGCCGGCCGACGAGCTCCTCCCGCTCGTGCTCACGCCGAACGTCGACTACATCGTGCGTCTGCGCGAGTCGAACATGGCCGATCTGGCCGAGGTCCTGCCGCGCTCGCGCTACGTGCTCCCCGACGGCCAGCCGATCGTCTGGACGAGCCGCTTCACCGGCGAGCCGCTCGCGGCCCGCCTGCCCGGCAGCACGATGTTCCCCGCCGTGTGGAAGCGAGTCGTCGACGAGCGCCGCCCCACCGTCGTGGTGGCGTCGACCCAGGACACCGCCGACCGGCTCCGCGACGAGTACCCCGGGGCGGCCGTCGTCGTGGCGCCCCACTTCGACGCCGATGACCAGATGCACGTGGCCCAGGTCGCCCGCGACTGCCTGACCGCCATCCGCGAGACCCAGGCCGAGTTCGTGTTCGTCGGCATCAGCTTCCCGAAGCAGCAGCGGGTGGCCCTGTCGGTGCTCCGCCGGCTCAAGGCCGCGGGCGAACCCCTCCCGCTCTTCCTCCTGCTCGGCGGCTCGTTCGAGATGTACCTGGGCCAGGTGAAACGAGCACCGAACTGGATGCAGCAGTACGGACTCGAGTGGTTCTTCCGCTTCGTGCAGGAGCCCCGCCGCCTCTTCAAGCGGTACTTCATCACCGACACCCGGTTCGCGTGGCTTTTCGTCCGTGAGCTGTTCCGGTCGCGCACCCGCGGCTCCGAGTTCGCCTGACCCACCCCCCTCGTTTCACGCTGGTTGAACGTCGTACGACGACGTCAAACGAGCGTGAAACCGGAGGCCGGAGGCAGGACGCTAGGACGCGTGTGGCGGTTCCCATGGGGAGGTCACCGGCAGCGACACCATCTCGACCACGCGAGACGCGGAGGTGCCATTGCGAAGCCGACCGTGTGACCGCACAACGATCGTCGGCCAGTCGCCGCCGCCCCAGTACGTCGTCGTCCCGGGCCCGACGTTGTCGAGCGCGGCGACCGCGCCGGCCCGACGACGCCGGCGGCGCCGCAGCACGAGGCTCACGGCCAGCACGACCGCGAGCAACAGCACGCCGAGCGCGCCGAAGAGAACATTCAAGCCAAACACGAGGGTCCGCCTCCCTGTTGTACGGCGACGATGCCGGCAGTCCCTACCTCCTGCCGGCACCGCCCGCCTCACCGTCGATCAGCGTGCGAGCGTTGATCGTGCACGAATAAAACCATCCCCTGACCAGCCCGTACATGGGCCGCCCGGCTCAGTCGCGCTCGGTGACGAGGGCATTCCTCGCGGTGATCGGGGCGGTGGCGTCAGTAGGAGCCGAGGAGGCCGTGGCGGCGCGCCGTCGCCACGCACGCGCGGAACGCCGCCAACGACAGCGGCAACAGCACGGCGACGAAGCCGACGAGTACGAGGACGTACGGCAACACCTCACGCCAGCCGGCGCCACCCAGGAGCAGGTCCCGCGTGGCCGTGATGCCCCACGTGGCCGGAATGCACCACGCGATGACCCGTAGGAAGCCGGGCAGCACCGAGACGGGGTACACGGCGCCAGACAGCAGCATCGTGATCTGGAAGAACGGGCCCGAGATCGGGTCGCCCCGTTTGGCGATGATCAGGATGCCGCCGGCGGCGATCCCGACGGCGGCGAAGGAGATCGTCGTCAGGATGAGGACCGGCACCGACATCAACAGTCCGCCGATCGGCATGCCGCTCCCGAGTATCCCGATGCCGACGCCCAGCAGGCCCCCCACCTCGGCCGCGGCCAGCAGGAAGGGGAAGAGGAACAGCCCGCTCAACAGCCCGGCGCGGGACGCCGGCGACGCCAGGAGCAGGTCGATGGTGCCCGTGTTCTGCTCCGTGATCATCGACGTGCCGAAGCTGCGCAACCCGACGCCCGCGAACGAGGTCACCGCCAGGCCGACGAGGGCGAAGTCGAAGTACGTCCCGCTGTAGCCGGCCAGCTCGGGCGGGTCGGTGACGAGCTGGCCGATGAAGTACAGCCCGGCCGCCAGCGCGGCCGTGCTGGCCACCACCAGGAGCAGCCGCATGCGGTAGGTGCGCTCGATCTCCCAGTCGCGCCGGAAGACGGCGAGGGCGACATCGATCATCGCATCGCCGCCTGCAGGAGGTCGGCGTACAGGAGCTCCTCGAGCCGCGAGGCGGCCGTCTCGCCTGCCGTGCGGAGCGAGGACACCGGTCCGTGGAACGTCACCCGCCCGTCGACGAGGACGGCGACGTCGTCGGCGACGCGCTCGAGCTCCTCGAGCTTGTGTGACGACAGCACGATCGTGCGGCCGGAGTCGGCCAGTTCCCGAAGCACGGCGCAGATCTCGCGTGCACCGATCGGGTCGAGGCTTCGCGTCGGTTCGTCCAACACGATGACGCTCGGGTCGTGGACGAGCGCGCGGGCGATGGCGAGCCGGGCCCGCATTCCCGTCGAGTACCCGAAAACGCGCCGGTCGCGGCCGGCCAGCCCGGCGACGGCGAGGAGCTCGTCGGCGCGGGCGGCGGCCTCGACACGAGAGAGCCCGAACAGGGCCCCATGGAATTCGAGGTTCTGACGTCCGGTGAGGCGCCAGTAGAGCGAGCGGTCGTCGGCGAGGACGAGCCCGAGGGCGCGGGCGGCGCCGGCGGGGTCCGTAGCGGGATCGTGCCCGTCGACCACGACCCGGCCGCGGTCAGGGTCGAGGAGTCCGGCGACGATCCGGATGAGCGTCGTCTTGCCGGCGCCATTCGGACCGACCAGGCCGAGGATGCGACCCGGTTCGGCCGCCAGGTCGACGCCGTCCAGGGCCACCACGGTCGAGTCGGTGGCGGTCCTGGTGAGGAACCGGACCAATCCTGTGGCGGGCTCGTACGTGCGCCGGACACCCTCGACGCGCAGCACGGCGATTCAGCCGTCGGCCGCGGGCACCAGCAGCCCGCCGTCCAGCAGCCGGGCAAGGAAGGCTTCGGCGTCGTCGTGCAGCTGAGCCCGGTCGACTCCGGGGAA
>DASXAI010000608.1:0-6239 GCA_036406775.1 Acidimicrobiales bacterium | reverse complement strand
GGTTCGTGCCTCGGGAGCAGACGGAGGAGTTGGCCCGGAGGGCGGCAGCGGTGCTGCCCGACGACGGGTGGGCTCTCGACCTGTGTACCGGGACCGGCGCCGTCGCCGCCCATCTGCGCGCCGTGCGGCCCGGCGCCACCGTGATCGCCACCGACGTCGATGGAGGCGCTGCCGCCAACGCCGGCCGCAACGGCGTGGCCGCCGTCGTCACCGACCTCGACGCCGCCCTCGCACCGACGGCCGCCTTCGACGTCGTGACCGCCGTCGCCCCGTACGTCCCGCGGGGCGACCTGCACCTGCTCCCCGCCGACGTGCAGCGCCACGAGCCCCGGGTCGCCCTCGATGGCGGCGTCGACGGACTCGACGTGGTCCGGCGCATCGTCGCCGTCGCCCGCCGGCGGTTGCGCCCCGGGGGCTGGCTCCTCGTCGAGATCGGCGGCGCCCAGGACGTCGCCCTCGCTCCCGATCTGGGCCGCGCCGGCTTCACCGACGTCACCACCTGGCGCGACGAGGACGGCGACCTCCGTGGCCTCGCCGCCCGCCGCTCCCGTTTTCGCGTCGCCACGGTGTCGTAGATCCCGCCCAGTTTCGTCAGAACCGGCGGCTGCGACACACTGGCGCCGTGGCCCGGGTCGCCTACGACGAGTTCTCGTACTTCGCCGACAACGCGGCCGAGGCCGGCTTGGCGTATGCCGGCCCGCCCACCGTGGCGCGGACGTCGGTGGAGGTGCGGCCCGGCTTCCGGCTCAGCGCGCTGGTGTGGGGCGCGCCACCGCCCTCGCTGGTGTTCCTGCACGGGGGCGCCCAGAACTCCCACACGTGGGACACGGTGGCCCTCTCCCTCGACCGCCCGCTCGTGGCCATCGACCTTCCCGGCCACGGCCACTCCGACGGCGGCGACCACAGCCAGCTGTCGCTCGACGACAACGCCGCTGACGTCGCCGGTGCCGTGCGGGCCCTCGCGCCCGACGCCGACGCCGTGATCGGCATGTCGCTCGGCGGTCTCACCACCCTGGCCCTCGCCGGGCAGGCGCCCGACCTCGTGCGGCGCGTGGTGCTGGTCGACGTGCTGCCGTCGATCGTGCCGGAGAAGGGCAAGATGATCTCCGACTTCGTGAACGGGCCGCCGACCTTCCCCGACTTCGACGCCATCCTGGCGCGCACCATCGAGTACAACCCCACCCGCACCGAGTCGTCGCTCCGGCGGGGCATCCTGCACAACGCCGTGCAGCTCGACGACGGGTCGTGGGTGTGGCGTCACGCCCGCCACCGGTCGGCCGAGGTCTCGGCGCCCGAGCCGTCGGACCTCGCCCAGCGCTTCCGGACGCTGTGGGACGTGGTGTCGAACCTGACGGTGCCGCTGATGCTGGTGCGGGGCATGGAGGCGCAGTCGGTCATCGACGACGATGGCGAGGCCGAGCTGCTGCGGCGCCGGCCCGATGCTCGCGTCGAGCACGTCACCGGCGCCGGCCACAGCGTGCAGGGCGACCGGCCGATAGAGCTGGCGGCGTTGATCGCCGACTTCGTGGCTACCAGCTGACGATCACTTCTGGCGGGCGAGGAGCTCGTCGAGGCGCTCGTAGCCCTCGCGCACGCCGACCTCCATGCCGCTGGCGACGAAGGCGTCGCGTCCTTCGAAGGAGTCGACGAGCGACGTCGCAATCAGTCGGGTGCGGCCGTTGCCCAGGTCCTCGAACACCACGCGCTCGAGGGCGACCTCGTCGGGGACGCCTTCGTACGTGAACGTCTGGACGATCATCTCGGACGGCCGCACCTCGTGGAAGCAGCCGTGGAACGCGGCCTCCATGTCGTCGCGGGTGTGGATGTAGCGGAAGGAGCCGCCGGTGCGGCAGTCGAAGTAGTCGACGCGCATCTCGAGGCCGCGGGGCCCCAGCCACTGGGCGAGGAGCTCAGGGTCGGTGTGGGCCCGGAACACCTTGGCCGGCGGGGCGTCGAACTCCCGGGTGATGCGGACCAGCGGAACCCGCGGGTCGGCGACGATCTCGGTCTCGTGGGTGGTGGTGCTCATCGTCATGCTCCTTGTCGGGTGGGTGGGACGGGTTCGACGTCGTCGGGCAGGGCCGCCAGGAGGTCGTCGAGGCGGCGATAGCGCTCCTCGGCGTGGCGGCGGTACCGCTCGATCCAGGTGGACATGAGGTCGAAGATCTCCGCTTCGAGGTGGACGGGACGGCGTTGGGCCTGGCGGCTGCGACTGACCAGGCCCGCATCCTCCAGCACCTTCAGGTGCTTGGACACCGCCTGGACGGTCACGTCGTAGGGCTCGGCCAGCTCGTTCACGGTGGCGTCCCCCTGGGCGAGCCGGGCCACCATGTCACGCCGGATCGGGTCGCTCAGCGCCGAGAAGACCCGAGACAGCGCATCAGTGGTCACCGTACCGCTCCGTATTCAACTCCTTGGTTGAATACACGGTACGACGTCGGGCCGGCTTTGTCAACCAGTCGGTTGAACACGGCGAGGCGCGTACGGTACTGCCGTGGACACTTTGGAATCGCTCGAGGCCATCCGCGCCCTGCCCGCCCGGTACGCCAACGCCATGGACGCCCGTGACTTCGACGCCGCCGTCGCCCTCTACACCGAGGACGCGCCGGTGGCGCCCGGCGTCCGGGGCCGGGCCGCGCTGAAGGAGAGCTTCGGCAACGCCATGGGCACCTACTTCACGACGACGGTGCACTTCATCGGCAACCACCTGATCGAGCTCGATCCCGACCACCCCGACCGGGCCACCGGCCACGTCTACTGCCGCGCCGAGCACGAGCAGGGCGACAATTGGGTCATCGTGATGGTCCACTATTCCGACAAGTACCGCCGCGACGACGGCACCTGGTACTTCTACTCACGGCGGATGCGGGTCTGGTACACGGTCGACGTGCTGGACCGGCCCACCGGCCCCGACAAGGTCCGGTTCGTCATGTCCGACGTCGACCTCCACGCGCCCCACGCCGAGCTACCGGCGGCCTGGCCCTCGTGGCACGAGTTCTGGGCCGGGCGTACCGACGAACAGTTGAAGACGGAGCGACCCCGATGACACTGGATCCCCAAGCGAAGAAGGTGGCGCTGCGCGCCATCAACTACGGCCTCTACGTGGTGACGGCCAAGCAGGGCGACGAGCTGGCCGCGGCTGGTGTGAACTGGCTGACGCAGGCCTCGTTCGAACCGCCGTTGGTGGTCGCCGCCATCAAGACCGACAACGACTCGCACCGGCTCATCGACGCCACCGGCGTGTTCGCCGTCAACGTCCTGGCCAAGGATCAGCTCGACGTCGGCAAGGCGTTCTTCCGGACGTCGAAGGTCGAGGGCGACACGATCAACGGCTACCGGTTCGAGCCCGGGCCCGAGACCGGGTGCCCGCTGATCGTCGATCTGCCCTACTGGTTCGAGTGCCGCGTCACCGACGCCGTGAAGCGAGGCGACCACACCGTCTTCGTGGCCGAGACCGTCGGTGCCGGTGTCCGCGACGAGAACGCCGTCCCGCTGCTCCTGCGCGACACCGGCATGAATTACGGCGGCTGACCCGCCCCACCCCTTTCCGCCGATGTGACGCTTTTGCCCGCCTGGCGCGCATTTCCGTCACATCGGGCGAGGAAGGGGTCAGGTCTTGCGGGCTCGGGCCCGGCGCTTGCCCTCGTGCATGGCCTGGACGCGGGCGACCGGAATGGCGTGACCGGCCTCGACCAGTCCGGCGTCGAGCGGCTGCGGGGCCGGCATGGCCGCCGCCCACGGATCACGGTCGCCCAGCAGGTCGAGCGCCGTGTGGATCGTGAAGTCGGTCGGCGTCACGGCGTCGAGGTCGTCCCACGTCACCGGGAACGACACCGGGGCGCCCGGTCGCACGCGAGGGCTGTAGGCCGACGCCACGGTGGCGCCGCCGACGCGGGTCGAGTCGACGAAGACCTTGCCGCCCCGGTCCTCCTTCATGAACGCCGTCGTGGCGACCGTCGGGTCGAGCGCCTCGGCTCGGGCCGCGAGGGCGCGGGTGGCGGCGGCGGCGTCCTCGGGTGTCACGTCGTCGGCGACGGGAACGAAGATGTGCACACCCTTGGACCCGGTCGTCTTGACCGCGCCTTCGAGCCCGGCGTCGGTGAGCGCCTGACGGACGAGATGGGCCGTGCGCACCACCACGGGAAAGGCGTCGCCGGCGGGCGGATCGAGGTCGAGCACGAGGTGGGTCACGTGGTGCGGGCGCGACGCCGTCACGAGCGTCGGGTGATACTCGACGGCGCGCTGGTTGGCGAACCACAGCAGGGTCCGGCGGTCGTTGCACAACGCGTACGACACCTCCCGCTTCGACGCCTCGGCCCAGAAGGGCACCGTCTGGATCCACGCCGGCGTGTACTTCGGGACGTTCTTCTGCATGAACGCCTCTTGGCCGCGGTGCACGCGGATCACCGACAGCGGCCGGTCCTCGAGCACGGGGATGATCCGGTCGCGCACGCCGTCGAGATAGTCGACGAGATCGCGCTTCGTCGCGGCGGCGCCGTCGAAGAGCGGCTCGTCGAGGTTCGTGAACGCCACCCCGTCCCGGGACTCGCCCGGGGCCGCGGGGCTCACGGGTGGTCGTGGGTCACGAGGACCGGGGCTGGTCCGGAGGGAAGCTGCCCTCTTCCTTCGCCAGCTCCTCGAGTTCCCGCACCGTGCCGATGGGCGTGGTCTCGTCCTCGGGATCGTCGTCGTCCGAGGTCGGCAGGTGATCGTCGGAAGTCATGCGGCCAACGTAGTTGCCGACATACTCGGGCGGTGACGGACGAGCCGCCCGAACCCTTCGACACGGGCCGCCTCGACGTCGGAGACGGCCACGTCCTGTACTACGAGCAGGTCGGCACCCCGGACGGAACGCCGGTCGTCTATCTGCACGGCGGTCCGGGCTCGGGTTGCACGCCCGGCTCGCGCCGGCACTTCGATCTCGGTCGTCACCGGGCCGTGCTGTTCGACCAACGCGCCAGCGGCCGGAGCACGCCCCGTGCCGCCGGTGAGGACGTCGACTGGTCGAGCATCGACATGGACCATCACATCGCCGACATCGAGCAGCTGCGGGCGCAGCTCGGCATCGACCGGTGGATCGTCTACGGCCTGTCGTGGGGCTCGGCCCTCGGTCTGACGTACGCCGAGCGGCACACGACCAACGTGCTCGCCGTCGTGGTGGCCGGCGTGAGCACGGGGACACGCGACGACATCGACTGGCTGACGGTGCACGCCGGCCGGTTCTTCCCGGCCGAGTGGCACGCCTTCCGCGACCACGTCCCGCCGCGCCTGCGCGACCTCCGGCTGGTCGACGCCTACAACGTCTTGCTGATGGATCCCGATCCTGCCGTGCACGATGCGGCCGCGGCGGCGTGGTGCCGCTGGGAGGACGCCCACGTGGCCACCACGCCGGACGCCACGCCGAACCCGCGGTACGAAGACCCGGAGTTCCGCCTGGCGTTCGCCCGCCAGGTCACCCACTGCTGGCGCCACGACTCGTGGCTCGGGCCGGACGAGATCGTGGGCCACGCCGGCCGCCTCGCCGGCACGCCGGGCTGGCTGATCCACGGGCGCCTCGACCTCAGCAGCCCGCTCGACGCGCCGTGGCGGATCCACCAGGCCTGGCCCGGCAGCGAGCTCGTCATCGTCGACGACGAAGGCCATGGAGGCGACACGATGATCGGCCACTGTCGGCGGGTGCTGACCGACCTGGCCACGACCGTCAGGTGATGGTGGAGTCGGTCACCTGGGGCGAGCCCTGGCCGAGGAAGAAGATTCCCGGGAAGCCGGCCGTCTCGAAGCCCCGGCTGACGTTGTGCTGCAGCGTCGAGTTGGTGATGCGCAGCTGGCCGGTGCGGTCGTTCGACACGAAGAAGATGGCGCCGCCGCCTTCGTTGGCGGCATTGTCGTGGACGAGGCTACCGACGAGGTCGAGTGTGAACAGGTTGCCGTCGAGGTAGATGGCGCCGCCGCTGCCGCCGCCCGGTGTGCCGCCGCGAGCGGGGTTGGCGCCGTTGCCGACAGCCTGGTTGTAGGCGAAGACGCTGTTGTAGACCTGCCACGACACGCCGATGCTCGACAGGGCGGCCCCGTTGGAGCACACGTTGGCGTTGAACGTGCTCGTGGCCACGATGACGGGTAGACCGTGGTACTGGCTCAGCACGCGGAGCGCGGCGCCACCGAGGTCGGGGCCCGTCGAGTCGCACGTGTTCGACGTGAACACGCTGTCGACCACTTTGAGCCGGCCGCCGCGGACGAAC
>DASXAI010000607.1:0-2945 GCA_036406775.1 Acidimicrobiales bacterium | reverse complement strand
ACGCCCGCGCCTTGATGCACGGCATCTTCGTCGGCGAGATCCAGGCCCTCGAGGGTGCCGGCCGCACGTGCTGGGACTTCGACACCGGTGACGGTCGGGACGAGGCACCGTTCCTCCTGAAGCTCGACATGGCCCGCCAGTGCTGGGACGAGGCGCGTCACGTCGAGATCTCGGTGAAGCTGGCCGAGCACATGGGCTCCTACATCGGCGAGTTCGCCGAGCAGACGATGCTGTACGAGGCGGCGTGCAACACCGATCCGGTGCTGCGCCTCACCGGCGTCAATCGCGCCCTCGAAGGCCTCGCCATCGACGTGTTCAAGACGATGCGCGACGTGGGTGACAGCTTCGGCGACCCAGTCTTGTTCTTCTGCGAGGACTGGATGCTGGCCGACGAGGTCACCCACGTGAAGATGGGCTCCGACTGGCTGCGTCGCCTCACGGCCGCCGATCCGGAGCGCCAGAAGCAGGCGCTCGACTTCCAGAAGGCGGTCGACAAGCTGTTCAGCTTCGGCGGGTTCCGCGGCGAGCAGGACGAGAACCCGGTGCACCTCGCTCGCAACTTCCGCCGCCTGGCCGGGTTCAGCGACGACGAGATCACCGAACTCGTCGACATCGCCGCCGACGCCTACGCCGAGGCCCAGGCTCGCCAGACGGCGGCCGTCGCCTCCTGATGCGTCCCTCCTCCATCGAAGTGACGGTTTTCGACGTCATGCGGGCAAAACCGTCACGTCGGCCTCGGGGATAGCCGGGACGGGGCCGACCTGCTCTACGCGCAACTCCTACTCGACATCCACAAGGGCTGGGCCTGGTTCGTCATCATCGGCAACGGGCTGGCCGGCGCCTGGGCCCTCGGCGCCAACTGGCTGCACCCACTGCGGACCCGGGCCATGTGGTGGTTCACCGCCGTCGTCGAGGTCGCCGTGTTCGTGCAGGTCGGCCTCGGCGTCGGCCTGGTGTCGGCGCAGAAGTACACGGCGCCGAAGTTCCACATGTTCTACGGCTTCGTGGCCATCATCGCCGTCGGCATCATCTACTCGTACCGGGCCCAGCTGCGCGACCGGCTCTACCTGCTGTACGGCCTCGGTGGCCTGTTCGTGATGGGCCTGGGCATCCGGGCCCTCCTCGTGGGTCGGTAGCTGTCTTCGTCGCCCTCCTCCGCGCCGCTTCGGCCGGCTCCTAGTCGCTTCGCTCCGCAATCGGTTCTTCTGCGGCCCGGCGGCGCACGGCGAAGCCGGACGCCGCCGGTCAGATGTTGACCACGGGGCAGGTGAGCGTGCGGGTGATGCCGTCGATCATCTGCACCTTGCTGACAACCATGCGGCCGAGGGCGTCGACGGTGTCGGCCTCAGCCCGGGCGATGACG
This sequence comes from Acidimicrobiales bacterium, assembly GCA_036406775.1. Classification (GTDB taxonomy): domain Bacteria; phylum Actinomycetota; class Acidimicrobiia; order Acidimicrobiales; family Ilumatobacteraceae; genus DASXAI01. The sequence goes on along the minus strand of DASXAI010000607.1, from coordinate 1,582 downwards.
TCGTAGGGGCCGGTGACATCGTCGGCCGATGCCACGCCATCGACGCTCCGTACTTGTTCGGCCACGGTGGCCGCTTTGCCGACCTCGGTCTGGATCAGGATGTACGCACTGACGGCCATGTGCGGACACTACAACCGCACGATCAGCCGGCCGTCAGGCGATCCTCCAGCGCCGTGAGCTGACCCCGCAGCGCCTCCGGCACCCGGTCACCGAAGCGGTTGTAGAAGTCTTCGATGTCGGGAATCTCCTTGCGCCAGCCCTCCCCGTCGACCCGGAGGAGTTCGGCCATCTGGTCGAGCGAGACGTCGAGGCCCTCAGTGTCGATGCCACCGGTCGCCGGCAGCCGGCCGATCGGTGTGTCGACCGCCTCGGCCGCGCCCGTCACTCGCTCGAACACCCACTTCAGCACGCGGCTGTTCTCGCCGTAACCCGGCCACAGGAACTTGCCGTCGGCGTCCTTGCGGAACCAGTTGACGAAGAAGATCCGCGGCAGGCGCGCGCCCGAGCGCTGGCCGATGTCGAGCCAGTGGGCCCAGTAGTCGGCCATGTTGTAGCCGCAGAACGGCAGCATGGCGAACGGGTCGCGCCGGACCACGCCGACCTGGCCGGTGGCGGCAGCAGTCGTCTCGGACCCCATGATCGAGCCCAGGAACACGCCGTGCTGCCAGTCGTAGGCCTCGTTCACCAGCGGCACCACAGAGGCCCGGCGGCCGCCGAACAGGATGGCCGAGATCGGCACGCCCTTGGGGTCCTCCCACTCCGACGCGATCGCAGGGCACTGAGACGCCGGCGCCGTGAAGCGTGCGTTCGGGTGAGCGGCCGGCGTGCCCGACTCGGGCGTCCAGTCGTTGCCCTTCCAGTCGGTGAGGTGGGCCGGCTTCGTCTTCGTCATGCCCTCCCACCACACGTCGCCGTCGTCGGTGAAAGCGGTATTGGTGAAGATGCAGTTGCCCCACAGCGTCTTCATCGCGTTCGGGTTGGTGTCGTCGCCCGTACCCGGCGCCACGCCGAAGAAGCCGGCTTCGGGGTTGATGGCGTAGAGCTGACCGTCGGCGCCGAACTTCATCCAGCAGATGTCGTCGCCGACGGTCTCGGCCTTCCAGCCGGGCACCGTGGGGATGATCATCGCCAGGTTGGTCTTGCCGCACGCCGACGGGAAGGCCCCGGCGACGTAGCGCACCTCGCCCGCTGGCGACGTGAGCTTCAGGATGAGCATGTGCTCGGCCAGCCAGCCGGCGTCGCGCGCCATGACGGACGCGATGCGCAGCGCGAAGCACTTCTTGCCCAACAGGGCGTTGCCGCCGTAGCCGGACCCGTACGACCAGATCTCGCGCGTCTCGGGGTAGTGGACGATGTACTTGTTCTCGGCGTTGCAGGGCCACGCCACGTCCTCCTGGCCCTCGGCGAGCGGCATGCCGACCGAGTGCACACAGGGGACGAACTCGCCGTCGGAGCCGAGCGCCTCGAGCGCGCCGGCGCCCATCCGGGTCATGATCCGCATCGAGGTCGCGACGTAGGCCGAGTCGGTGAGCTGGACCCCGATGTGAGCGATCGGCGAGCCCAGCGGGCCCATCGAGAACGG
>DASXAI010000606.1:0-5319 GCA_036406775.1 Acidimicrobiales bacterium | reverse complement strand
GAAGTGCCCGACGAGCCGCCGCTGTTGCTCGATCTCGGCACGGGCTTGCGGTTCTTCGGCGAGACGCAGCCCCAGGACGGCTCCTTCCACGGGTCGGCCCTCGTGTCGCACCTCCACTGGGACCACATCCAGGGGCTGCCGTTCTTCGTGCCCATCCTGCGGCCGGGCGCGTCGTTCGACATCTACGCCCCGGCCCAGGAGGACGGCCGGGCCGTGGCCGAGGCGTTCGACTCCTTCATGCGGGCGCCGTACTTCCCCGTCACGGTGTCCGAGCTGCCCGGCAAGGTGTGCTTCCACGACGTCGACGAGGGTCCGCTGTTGATCGGCGCGGCCCGGGTGACGGCGCTCGCCATCCCGCACGTCGGCCGCACCTACGGCTACCGCATCGAGTGGGGTGGAGCGTCGCTGGCGTACCTGCCCGACCACCAGCAGCCGGCCGACGGCGGCTTCGACATCCACGACGCCGTGCTCGAGCTCACCGAGGGCGTCGACCTCCTCGTGCACGACGCGCAGTACACCCAGCCCGAGTTCGCCAAGAAGTCGACGTGGGGCCACTGCACCTACGAGTACGCCATGTGGGTGGCCAAGCGGGCGCGGGCGAAGTCGATCGGCCTGTTCCACCACGACCCGATGCGCACCGACGACGCCCTCGACGAGATGCTCGGCTGCTGCCAGTCCTGGGCCGACCGCACCGGCCTCGACGTGTTCGCCGCCCACGAGGGCGACCGCATCCAGCTCGGCTCGCCCGCCTGACCCGCGCCGGCCCGGCCTCTAGCCTGGTGGTGATGACCGACTTCGACTCGGATCGCTTCCGCCACGTGCTCGGGCACTTCCCTACGGGCGTCACCGTGGTCACGGCGATGTGGGACGGCGCGCCGCAGGGCCTCACCATCGGCTCGTTCACGTCGGTCTCGCTCGACCCGCCGCTGGTGGGCTTCTTCCCCGGCCGCAACTCCACCAGCTGGCCCGAGATCGAGAAGGCCGGCGTCTTCTGCGTCAACGTGCTCTCCGAGCACCAGGGCGACCTGTGCTGGCGCTTCGCTCGCGAGATCGACGACAAGTTCGACGGCGTGCCGTGGCGGACGTCGTCGCGCGGCTCGCCCATCATCGACGGCGTGCTGGCCTGGATCGACTGCGACCTCGAGAAGGTCGTCGAGGCCGGAGACCACTGGTTCGTGATGGGGCGCGTCCGCGAGCTCGAGGTCGAGACCGACCACGGGCCGATGCTGTTCTTCCGGGGGAAGCTCGGCGGGTTCCTGGGCGGGTGACGGCCGCCGCCGTCGCCGGGTTCGTGCTCGGCGTCGTGCTGCTCGCGTCGGGGGCGCTGAAGCTGGCCGCCGGGCCACGGTGGACGGCGCAGGCCGCGGCGATGGGTGCGCCCGCGGTCGCCGTCCCGGCCGTGCCGTGGATCGAACTCGGCCTCGGCGCGCTGCTCGTGGCCGGTGTCGCCCGACCGGCCGTCGCGCTGCTGGCGGCGGCCATGCTCGTGGTGTTCACCGGGGTGCTCGTGCTCCGGCTGGCCGAGGGCCGGCGGGTGCCGTGCGCCTGTTTCGGCTCACGCTCGACGCGGCCGATCGGTGTGGGCTCGGTCGTGCGGAACCTCGTGCTGATCGCGCTGGCGCTGGTGGCCGCCTTCAGTTGACGGCGCCGAGCACGTGGAGCAGGAAGGCGAGAGTGCGAGCTTCCTCGCGCCAGGCGTCGTAGCGACCGGACGGGCCGCGGTGGCCGGCCCCGAGCTCCGTGTGCAGCAGCAGCGGGGCGTCGCCCGTCGACACGGCGCGCAGCCGAGCCACCCACTTGGCCGGCTCGTGGTAGCTCACGCGGGGGTCGTTGAGCCCCGCCGTCACGAACAGGGCGGGGTAGGGGACGGCCGCCACCTTTTCGTACGGCGCGTACGACGCCATGTAGTCCTCGTACTCCGGGAGGCGCGGATCGCCCCACTCCTCCCACTCGGTGACGGTGAGGGGAAGCGTCTCGTCGTGCATCGTGTTGACGACGTCGACGAACGGCACCTCGGCCACGACGGCGGCGAAGAGATCCGGTCGCATTTCCATCGCCGCCCCGACGAGCAGGCCGCCGGCGCTGCCGCCCCTGATGGCCAGCGTGCCGGGCGCGGCCCATCCCTCGGCGGCGAGATGCTCGGCCACGGCGATGAGATCGGTGAACGTGTTGCGCTTCTCCAGCAGCTTGCCGTGGAGGTACCACTGGCGGCCGAGCTCGCCACCGCCGCGGGGATGGGCGAGCGCCCACACGACGCCACGGTCGAGCAGCGACAGGCGGGCGACGGAGAACCACGGCGGCATGGAGTACTCGTACGAGCCGTAGCCGTACAGCACGAGGGGCGCCGTGCCGTCGCGCTCGACGCCCCGCCTCCAGACGAGGTCGACGGGCACCCACGCGCCGTCCGGGGCCAAGGCCCAAGTGCGGGCGGTGTCGTACTGCTTGGGGTCGAAGCCGTCGAGCACGGGTGTCTGCTTGAGGAGCCGCCGCTCGCCGGTGCGGACGTCCTCGTCGTAGACGCTCGGCGGCGTCACGAGCGACTCGTAGTCGAAGCGGAAGCGCGTGGTGCGGTACTCGGCGTTGGCGCCCGGCTCGACGCTGTGGACCGGCTCGTCGAACGCCAGGACGCGCTCGGTGCCGTCATCGAACAGGATCCGCAGCCGCTGCATGCCGGCGGCCCACTCGTAGAGGACGAGATGGTCGGCGAAGGCGTCGACCGAAGTGATGCGCCGGCCCGGCTCGTGGGCCACGAGCTCGGTCCAGTGGTCCGTGCCGGGCTCGGCGACGGGCGCCGTCACGACCCGGAAGTCCTCGGCGTCGAGGTTGGTGAGGATCACGAACCGGTCGCCCTGATGGTCGAGGTGGTACTCGTGACCGGGCTGGCGCGGCGCGACGACACGGAGGGCCGCCGTCGCGTCGCCGGCCGGGAGAACCCACGCCTCGGTCGTCGTCTTGCTCTCGACGGCGATCACGATGAACGCCTCGCTCCGGGTCAGCTCGATCTCGACGAAGAAGCGCTCGTCGTCCTCCTGGAACACCAGGACGTCGTCGGCCGCCGGCGTGCCGATCTCGTGCCGCCACACCTGGTAGGGCCGCATGGCAGCGTCTGGCTTGACGTAGAAGAGGTAGCGGTTGTCCGCCGACCACGCCGAGCCGTAGTAGGTGCGCTCGATGGTGTCGGGCAGGTCGCCGCCCGTGGCGAGGTCGCGGACCCGCATGGTGAACTCTTCGCCGCCGTCGACGTCGAGCGACCAGGCCAGACGGTCGTGGTCGGGGCTGACGTCGAAGGCGCCCAGGGCGAAGAACTCGTGCCCGTCGGCCTCGGTGTTCTCGTCGAGCAGGACCTGCTCCAGACCGTCGGGGTCGGCGGCTCGGGCGTGGATGGGGTAGGAGCGGCCCTCCTCGGTGCGGGTGTAGTAGCGCCACGGGCCCTTGGGGACCGGCACCGACAGGTCGGTCTCCTGCGTGCGCCGCTTGATCTCCTGGAACAGCTCCTCGCGCAGCGGGGCCAGCGGCTCGAACCAGGCGTCGGACCAGGCGTTCTCGGCCTCGAGGTAGGCGATGGTGTCGGGATCGTCGCGGTCGCGGAGCCAGGCGTAGTCGTCGACCACGGCGCCGGCGTGGCGGGGGACGGTGACCGGGACGCGCTTGGCCCGGGGCGGCTCGGGGGGCACCCGTCCGAGGGTATCGGTGGGCCGGAGCGGAGGACGGCGACGCAGACATCCCGGTATCGTCCCTGGCGGCATGCGGGTGTGGATCGACCAGGACCTCTGCACAGGGGATGGCTTGTGCCTCGACCACTGTCCCGAGGTGTTCGTGCAGCTCGAGGACGGTATCGCGTACGTGTCGCAGGACGGGGTGGTGGGCAACGACCCGGGTGGCGGCGGCAGCCTGGCGTGGGTGCCGCTGCGGCTGCACCGCGACGTCGTCCACGCCGCCGACGACTGCCCCGGCGAGTGCATCTTCATCGAGATCGAATAATTGGCGTCCTTCGGCATCTCGGCGTGGATCGGCCTCGTTTTCGAGCGGACGGACGCCGAGAAAAACGGCGGCGGGGCGCCGACGGTGAGGCCGGGCGGGTTCGGCGGCTCGGCGGCGGGCCGGGCCCGGACTGGCGTGAAACGGGGCCTCGGATTGTTACTATGGCGGTAGTGGAAATCCGCCTGACCCGGAGCGCTGCCTGATGGCTGTCACCGACCTCGACCTGGGCCGATACAAGCTCGGGTGGTCCGACGACGTCGAGTATGTGTTCAAGCCCGAGAAGGGCCTCAGCGCGGGCGTCGTGGACGAGATGTCGTGGTGGAAGGGCGAGCCCGAGTGGATGCGCCAGTTCCGCCAGAAGTCGCTGCGCACCTTCGAGCGCAAGCCGATGTTGCCGTGGTTCGCCGTCAACATGCCGGAGATCGACTTCAACGACATCTACTACTACATCAAGCCCACCGACCGGCAGGTCGACGAGTGGGAGGACCTGCCCGAGCAGCTCAAGGCCACCTACGAGAAGCTGGGCATCCCCGAGGCCGAGCGCAAGTACCTGGCCGGCGTCACGGCCCAGTACGAGTCCGAGGTCGTGTACCACAAGAACCGGGAGGACCTGGAGAAGCAGGGGATCCTCTTCTGCGACATGGACACGGCCCTGCGGGAGTACCCGGACCTGGTGAAGCGGTACTTCGGGACGGTCATCCCGCCCGGCGACAACAAGTTCGCCGCCCTCAACAGCTCCGTGTGGAGCGGCGGCAGCTTCATCTACGTGCCGCCGGGCGTCGAGGTCGACATGCCGCTCCAGGCCTACTTCCGGATCAACTCGGAAAACGCCGGGCAGTTCGAGCGGACGCTGATCATCGCCGACGAGGGCGCCAAGGTGCACTACATCGAGGGCTGCTCCGCCCCCGTGTACACCACCGACTCGCTGCACAGCGCGGTGGTCGAGATCGTGGTGAAGCCCAGCGCCCGGGTCACCTACACCACCATCCAGAACTGGAGCCCGAACGTCTACAACCTCGTCACCAAGCGGGCGCGGGTGGAGGCCGAGGGCCACATGGAGTGGATCGACGGCAACATCGGCAGCCGCCTCACCATGAAGTACCCGTCGGTGTACATGGTGGGCCCGAAGGCCACGGGCGAGGTCCTGTCGGTGGCCTACGCCGGCCCCGGCCAGCACCAGGACGCCGGCGCCAAGATGGTCCACGCCGCCCCCGAGACCACCAGCAAGATCGTGTCGAAGTCGATCTCCAAGGACGGCGGCATCACCACCTACCGCGGCCTCGTGCGGGTCGAGGAGGGTGCCCGCGGCTGCAAGAGCCACGTCCAGTGCGACGCCCT
>DASXAI010000605.1:0-7316 GCA_036406775.1 Acidimicrobiales bacterium | reverse complement strand
AAAGTCACAACCGTTCCTGGAACCTTGGCGCGGAAGGACCGACCGATGACCCGGCCATCAACGCCACCCGCGCGCGGCAACAGCGAAACCTGCTAACCACGTTGTTCCTGTCACAAGGCGTGCCGATGCTGCTGGGCGGCGACGAGATCGGCCGCACGCAGCACGGGAACAACAACGCCTACTGCCAGGACAACGAGTTGTCCTGGTTCGACTGGGAGCACGTCGACGCCGATCTGCTCGAGTTCACGCGCGATGTCATCGCGTTGCGGCGCGAGCACCCGACGTTCCGGCGGCGCCGCTGGTTCCAGGGCCGGCCCATCCGCGGTGCCCTCGACATTGCGTGGCTGCGCCCGGACGGCACCGAGATGGACGACGCCGACTGGAACGCCGAGTCGCTGCGCTCGGTCGGCGTCCTGCTCGACGGGGCTGCCATCCCTGGCCACGACGCGCGGGGTCAGCCGATCACCGACGACTCCTTCTTCCTGATCCTCAATGCCGATGTCGACAGCATCGACTGGACGATGCCGGCCCGGGACGGTCAGGAGTGGCAGATCGTGGTGGACACCACGAGCGAGCGCGAGCGCGGCATCACGATCGACAACGCCAAGGCCCTCACGGTGGCATCCCGCTCGATGGTGGTGGTGACGGCGCAGGCGCGGCGCTGACGGTCAGACCGGGCGGCGACCGATCGCCACGTAGACGGGCACGTACATCGACGCATCGGTGGCATGGTCGCGGCGTTCGAAGGCGGCGTCCCACCGCGCCAGGTCGTCGTAGGTGGCGACGCCGTCTTCCACCATCGCCTCGCGGGCTGCCCACTGCGGGCCCCGCACGCCGGCGGGCCAACTCACCACGGTTTCAAGGCAGCGATGGCGTTCGACGTCGAGCCCGGCACCGGTCAGGAGGCGGGCCAGCTCGAGGCCGACGCTGAGGTCGTTGCCGCGCAAGGCGTGGAAGCGGAGGTAGTAGTCGTGGATGTCGAGGGCGGGGTCGGGGGGCGTGAACCGCAGCTGCGCCATGTCGACGTCGACGAGGTAGACGGCGCCGCCCGGCCGGGCCAGCTCGGCGAGGTGACGCACGATCCGCTTCTCGCGCCCGCCGTTGTGGGCCAGGACGTGTCGGCAAACGACGACGTCGAAGGCGCCAGGCGGCAGGCCGGTGTCGTCGGCGTCACCCATATGGGCCGACGCCTGCGGGAAGCCGAGCACCGCCCGTTCGGCCAGGTGCACGGCGCCGGGGTCGCGGTCGACACCCATGGCCGGCCCGGTGGGACCGACGCGCTCGGCCAGCGCGGCCAGCACCGCGCCCGGCCCACAGCCGACATCGGCCACCGCCGCGCCCGGCGCGATGCCCGCCGCGGCCCAGTCGTCGGCCTCCTGGGCAGCGGCCAGTTCGGCCATCAGCCGGTAGCGGCCCGCCTCCTCCTCGCTGAGGGTGAGGGCATAGTCCATTCGCGTGGTCACGGCGTGCACTACGCCGCCGCGAGCCGGACCGGTTCGACCGCGTCCTCCCCCCTTCCGCCGATGTGACGGAACTCAACACCTGTGGTCCAAAACCGTCACGTCGACGGCAAGGGACCGCGCCTGACGCGTTCTTGACAGCCCGGGGTCCTCGTGCTCGCGTCGCACCGAAGCGAGCCGAGGAGCAGGAATGACGACGCACGACGTTCACGACGACCACCCTCACGTCCACGGGCCCGAGTGCGGCCATGCGTCGGTTCAGCACGGCGACCACGTCGACTACATCCACGACGGCTGCGCCCACTACGAGCACGAGGGGCACTGGGACGAGTGTGGCGACTCACCCCATGCGGCCCACGAGGAGCATGAGCACGAGCACGGGCCCGACTGTGGCCACGAAGCCGTGCCCCACGGCGACCATGTCGACTACGTGCACGACGGCCACCGCCACGCCGCCCACGCCGGTCACTGGGACGAGCACTGACGCTCGCCCGCACGTCGCCGGCTAGACGGTATGACGTGACCGGCTCGGGTTGAGTCTGGTTGCGGGCCGGGGCCTCGCTCACGCATCTTCGTGGGTTGCTGGGCGGGGGCTGCCTGCCCGGCCTATCCGACATACGTGGGAGGCCCCGGTGCTTGTTGAGCGTACGTGTGTGGGGCTCGATGTCCATGCCCGATCGGTTGCGGCGGCGGCGATCGATGGTGTGACAGGTGAGCTGAGCCAGGCCCGGTTGACGCCGAGTCATGATCACATTCGATCCTGGATCGAGCAGTTCGACGGTCCTGTGGCGGTGGCCTATGAGGCGGGGCCGACCGGGTTCGGGTTGTATCGGGCGTTGAACGCGGTCGGGGTGCGGTGTGTCGTGGCGGCGCCGTCGAAGCTGCAACGGCCGCCCGGGGATCGGGTCAAGACCGATGCGAAGGACGCGGTGCATCTGGCTCGACTGCTGCGACTCGGTGAGATCACTGCGGTCACAGTGCCGACAGTGGATCAGGAGGCGGCCCGGGATCTGGTCCGGGCTCGAGAGGACTGCAGGGGCGACTTGATGCGGGCCCGGCACCGGCTGTCGAAACTGCTGCTACGACACGGGTTCGTCTACTCCGGCGGGCAGGCGTGGACGGGTGTGCACGACCAGTGGCTGCGTCGGCAACGCTTCGACCATCGGGCCACGACCATGGCGTTCGAGTCCGGCTACGAGGCCGTCACCGCCATCACGGCCCGACGGGGCCGCCTCGACAAGGCGATCGCGGAGCTGGCCGCCGGCAGCGAGTTCACCCCGATCGTGCACCGACTCGGCTGTCTGCGTGGGATCGCGACGCTCACCGCGTTCGCTTTGGCCGTGGAGATCGGCGACTGGAACCGGTTCACGGGCAGCAGCATCGCCTCGTTCGTCGGCCTCGTCCCGTCCGAGCACTCCTCGGGCGCCTCGCGGGTACAGGGCTCGATCACCAAGACCGGCAACACCCACGTCCGCCGCCTGCTTGTCGAGGCGGCCTGGCATCACCGTCCCGCCTACCGTCCAGGCAAAGTCATGCGGGACCGATGGGACCTGGCCGACCCCGCCACTCGAGCTCGCGGTGACGCCGGCAACAGGCGGCTGCACCAGCGATGGGTTCAGTTCAACCTGCGCCGCAAACGACCAGTCATCGCCAACGTCGCCATCGCCCGCGAACTGGCCGGTTGGTGCTGGTCTCTGGCCGTGATGGGCTAACCCCACCACCGACTGTTTCGTCGCCGCAGGCGGTGGCAGCAGCGCGTGGAGCGACCCGCGATTCAACTATGAGCAGCCCGGCCCACGGCCAGGCCACGCCCGCCTCTAGACACGCGGTGCAGCTCCTGCCGAACAGCCCGTCCTGCGGTAACCAACCCGCGCATATCAGTCTGACCGCGCGTCGCCAACGACACGCTCACCACCCAGACGCAGCGACGAAACACGAGACGCCGCCGGGGTCACCCTCGGCGGCGCCTCACCACGCCCCTTGACAGAACGGCACTACATATCAGTTGAACCAGCCGGCGAGGTCGACGATGACGTCGGTGGCGCTGAAGGCGTAGTTGTCGACGCCGCGCCCGGCGCCGAGGGCCGAGCCGTTGAAGGCGGCGCGGTTCTGATCGGGGCCCGACCAGTTGACGGACGAGGCCAGCGGCCGCGACTGACCGGCGGCGTACGTCGTCAGGAAGCCGCCCGCCGCCGTCTGGGTGGCGGTGAGGTTGTAGATCACCGTCGTGGCCGCCGCCGGGACGAGGCGATCGAAGGCGAGCGTCGCGGTGTCACCGCCACCGATGCGGCCGAAGGGCTGACCGGCTTGGCGCGAGTCCTCGACGCGATGCGGCGACATCGGCGTGAACAGGCCGTGACCAGAGGAGTCGGCGGAGAAGTAACCGACGACGTCGATGACGACGTCACTCGACTGGTACGAGAAGACGCTGACCTTGCCGCCGGCGCCGAGCTTCACGATGGCGAGGTTGGAGCGGATGTCGCCCGAGCCGTTCGGGTTGGTGGTCGACACCGTGGGCCGGCCCCCGCCGGCGGGCCACAGCGTGAGGTAGCCGGGCGCCGTCGGGCCGGTGTAGGTGACGGTCAGGACGGCCGCCGTGGCGTCGGCCGGAACCGCGGCCCCGGTCACCTGCAGGTCGAACTGCTCGCCGGCGGCGAAGGCGCCGCCGGGCTTGTCGCCGGTGCCGTCACGGGTGTCGAGCAGCCGCGTCGGCGCCGCCACGGAGTGGAGGCGGCCGTCGATCGTCGAGCCGGCGGGGACCCAGTAGCCGGTGAGGTCGACGACGAGGTGGGCGCCTTCGAAGGTCGACATGTCGAGCATGCCGCTCTGTCCGACGGGAACGATGGCCGCGTTGGCCGCCGTCTCCCCCGCCTCCGACACGTTGACGCTCGAGGTGGCCGGCATGGCCTGGCCGTGCGGCCAGACGGTGGCGTAGCCGGGACCGTCCACGGCCGTGGTCGTGACATTCAGCGCCACGGCCTTGGCCTCGGCGGGAACGGCGCCCCCGACGACGGGGAACGACACCATCCCGCCGGCGGCGACCTTCCCTATGGGGACGCCGCCCGTGCCGTCACGGGTGTCGAGCACACGCACCGGATCAACCGGCACGAACTTCAGGCCCGCGGCCGCCGTTGCCAGCGGCGGCGGCGCCGTCGGCGCCGGGGGCGGCGTCGGGTCGTTGGCCGGTGACGGCGTCGTCGTGAAGACCGAACCGCCGTTGCCGAGATCGGAACCGTCGCCGGTGTACGCGGCGTCCAGGCGCGCGGTGAAGGTGAACGACTGCGTGGTCCCGGGCGCCATCGACGCCACCGTCGGGCACGTCACGTCGGGCCCGGCCGCTCCGCAGCCCGAGGTCGACGACACGAACGACAGCGGTGCGGGTAAATGGTCGGACACTGCGACGTTCCAGGCGTTCGACGGCCCGTGGTTCGTGACGGCGACCGTGTAGTTGAAGGAGTCGCCGGGATCGAGGACGCCGTCGGCGGGTGGGCTGGCGGTGGTGGTCCAGGACAGGTCCGCCTGCGTGGCGACGAACACCTCACCAGTCGTCTCGATCGGGACGCCCGTGTCCCACGTGATCCTGGCCGTGTTCTTGAGGGGGATACCCGCGGGAATCGCGGGGTCGAGGGCGAGGGTCACTCGGACCAGGACCGACCCCTGGCGGGGAATAGTTCCCACGTCGCACGAAATGACGAGGCCCGCCTGGGCGCAGTCTGCTCCCGAAGCGGAGACCAGCGTCAGCCCATCCCGCGGTAGCTCGTCGCTGCCCCGGACGTTGAGAGCGTCGGCCAGACCGTTGTTGGAGATCTGGAACCACCAGTCCGCGGTCGTCCCAGCGATGGGTGACGTCGCCGGTGGGGTCTCGACGACCGAGACGTCGGCCGCACCATCGGCCGCGCTCGCCGCCGGTGGGTTCAGGACGCCGAAGCCGACGACCCCCACCAGTGCCGTCACCACCCCGGCGAGGGCGCGCGTCCACCCCGTCCGATGGCTCATGCCTGTCACCACAACTCCCTCCGCCACGTACGACTCATCCGCCTGTCCCACTCACGGTACCCGGCCGTGCGCAGCCAGCAATGGGCCGTTCGGCCTGCTCAGAGCGCTGGGAGCGCGATCCGGCACGACTGCTCCGTCGCGCGGTACGGTCCGGGCGCCGAAACACCTGTGCCCGATGGGGCGAGAAACGAAATGGGGGGACCATTCGATGCGGAAACACAGCTTCGTACGGCTGCTCGTCGGAGCGGCGGCCGCGGTGTCGATCCTGGGCGTGGCCCAGACGACGGCGGCGGCCGCACCGCCCGGCACGAACAACGCCCCGGCGGAGGCGGCGGCCTGCGCGTCGCTCTACGGCGTGCCGGCGAACGTCGGTCCGGACGCCTTGAGCGCGTGCCAATGGGACATGCGGGCGATCGGAGCCACCAGCGGTGGCTCCTACGCGATCAACCGCGGAAAGGGCGCCCGGGTCGGCGACATCGACACCGGCATCGACCTCAACAACAGCGACATCATGCCGAACGTCGACGTCGCCGCATCGTGTGTGTTCCTCTACGCCGATACGCCGACCGCGAATCCGGCCGAGCAAGTCACGAGGGGCGACTGCTCCAACAAGGCGGCGCTCCAAGACCTGGCCGGGCACGGGACCCATACCGCGGGCACCATCGCGGCGCCCATTAACGCCAGGGGTGTCTCCGGCGTAGCGCCTGAGGCCACGGTCGTCGTGCTCAAGGCCGGGACCGAGCAGGGCTACTTCTTCACCCAGTCGGTCGTCGACGCCCTGCGCTACGCCGGTGACCAGCACCTCGACGTCGTCAACATGAGCTTCTTCGCCGATCCTTGGCTGTTCAACTGCCGCAACGACAAGGAGCAGAAGGCGATCATCCAGGCGATCTCGGCCGCCGCCCGCTACGCCCAGCAGCGAGGCGTCGTGCTCGTCGCCGCCGCCGGCAATGACGGCATCGACCTCAACCATCCGATCGTCGACGAGATCAGCCCCGACTTCCCGCCGGACGCCGCGGTCACCCGTCCCGTCAACAACTCGTGCGTGGTGCTGCCGACGGAGATCCCTGGCGTCGTCGTCGTCACGGCCACCGGCGCCCAGAATCTGCTGGCGTGGTACTCGACGTACGGCAACGTCACCGACGTCGCCGCGCCCGGTGGGTCACGTTTCCAGACACCGACGTTCGACCCCAATCGGGGCCGCGTGCTGTCGACATACTCCTCCACCGCCGGCGACCTCGACCTCGAAGCCGCGCTCGGACGCCTGGTGCACGATCCGGTCACCGGCAACTACTACGCCTGGCTCAACGGGACGTCGATGGCGGCGCCCCACGCCGTGGGCGTGGCCGCGCTGATCCGGGCCGCTCACCCCGGCATGCCCGCGGGTTCCGTCGCCGCCGCCCTGCGCAACGGGGCGACGCACATGCCGTGTCCGGCCGCCCTCGATCCCGGCGTCGACTTCTTCGGCGCCCCCGTGCAGGTCTGCAAGGGTGGCACCGGGAGCAACAACTTCTACGGCGCCGGACTCGTGAACGCGCTGGCGGCGAGCCGCTGACGTCAGGAGGTCGAACCGCTGGCGAGCGCTCGCGCCGTCGCCTCCTCGAGGGAGGCGGCGGCGCCGGCGGTCCAGGCGTCGGCGTGAGCTGACGCGAGCTGTTCGATCAGCCCTTCGGTTGCGGGCGTCGTGAGGCGCCCGCGGTAGCCGCGCCGCTCTCGTTCGGCGGTGGCGGCGGCGAGGAGTGTGACCGCACTGTCGTGGTCGTCGCGGGCGGCGGCGACCACGGCGACCGTTTCGAGCGCGTCGATCTGGATCAGGACGAGTCCGGCCTCTGCGGCTGTTCGCAAGGCGTGGTGGGCGGC
>DASXAI010000604.1:0-2069 GCA_036406775.1 Acidimicrobiales bacterium | reverse complement strand
TCGACGGGCCCCGGCGTAGGCGCCGGCCCGGGGCCCGGCGCGGGCGCGGGCCGCTCGTCGGGGTTGCTGCCGAGCGGGCCCCAGAGACCCCAGATGATGCCGGCCACGAGGCCGGCCAGCGGGAGGATGTCGACGAGGATGCTGCCCGCCGGGATCGTGCCTGTCGTGAGGAGCACGAGCACGACGCCGAACAGGCAGAAGAACCCCGCGATCCCCCCGATCACCCAGTGGCGCTTCTTCTTCGTGATGGTGGTGGTGGCAGTCATCCCTCAGCCCCTCACGCGAGACGGGTGAACGTCGGCTTGCCCGCGTACACGAGCACCCCGGCCATCACGACGGCGAGCGCGCCACCGGCCCAGAACAGCGGGTTGCCCGTGGCCGAGCCCTCGACTTGGACGTAGACGCTGCCGGCGCACTTGACGCTCGCTTCGGCGTGGAACCCCTTGAGCTTCATCTTCACGCCCTGCAGCACGGACGGCAGGTTGTAGTGGTGCTTGCCGGAGTTGGCGAGCTTGCTGCCCGGCTTGCTCCAGCTGTCGATCGTGATCCACTTGCCGGCCACCTGCAGCTGCACCGCACCGGCGATCGGCCGTTGCGGTCCCTCGGCCGGTGGCTTGTTGTCGCCGATGCCCCCGACCCAGTCGACGGTGTCCTCGCGGGGCACCTTGATCACGTCGCTCGGGACGTGGTCCTTCGACGACTCGTCCTGGCCCGAGCCCTCCCAGTGGCCGGTGCCGTAACACGCCCCCGGTGGGGTCACCACGTCGGCACTCGCCGCCCCGCCGCTCCCCACCACCATCACCGCGGCCGCGCCGACGGTGAGCACCGCCATGCGCCATGCCCGCGACCACACCCTCGCCTTGTGACCGTTCACGTGTGCCCCTCCACGCCCGGAGTGGCACGAGGGTACGGCGGCCGGAACCGCCGGGCAACAACCTCGTGGACATACCATCCGGGCATGGTTGCTGGGACAGAAGCGCCAGGGCTGTTGGCCCGATGGCGCCATGCGATGCGCACCGTCAACCCGCCCGAGGGCCGGCTCGACCCCGTCTCGCGTTGGCTCGTGCTCACGCGGGCGGCCGTGTTGCCCATGACCTTCACGGCCGGGCTCATCGGCGGACTGCTGGCCGTGCGCCAAGACGGGTTCGCGTGGGGCTGGTACCTGCTGTCGTTCCTCGGCATCGTGCTGGCACACGTGTCGAACAACCTGATGAACGACCTGTTCGACACCGAGACCGGCCTCGACACCGACGACTACCCCCGGGCGCTCTACGCGCCGCATCCGATCCTGTCGGGGATGATCAGCCGCCGCGGTCTGCTGGCCGCCGCGCTCGTCGTCAACGTGGCCGACCTCGTCATCATGGTCGTGCTCACCGCGGCTCGGGGCTGGCCGATCGTGGCGTTCGCGCTCGGGGGCTTCCTGCTGAGCGTGGCCTACACCGCGCCGCCGCTGCGGCTGAAGAAGCGGGGGCTCGGCGAGCTCGACGTGCTCATCGTGTGGGGGCCACTCATGGTCGGCGGCACCTACTACGCGGCGGTCGGCTCCATCCCGTGGCAGGTGTGGCTGGCGTCGATCCCCTACGGGCTGCTCTGCGTCGCCGTGCTCATGGGCAAGCACATCGACAAGATCCGGTGGGACGACGCCGCCGGCGTGCGCACACTGCCGGTGATGCTCGGCGAGCGCGTCGCCCGCCGGCTCACGCAGGTGCTGATGGTCGCCTTCTACCTCGTCGTGGTCGTCTGCGTCGCGGTCCGGGCGCTGCCGTGGCCCGCGCTGTTCTGCATCGGCGGCCTTCCCGCCCTCGACAAGGCGCTGCGCCTGCTGGCCAAGGCGAAGCCCGAGGAACCCCCGCGGGGGTTCCCCATCTGGCCCCTGTGGTTCGCCGGCATCGCCTTCCTGCACACCCGCCGGGCCGGCGCGCTGCTCGTCCTCGGCCTCGCCGTCGCCGCCATCTTCAACATCACCCCCAGCTTCAGCTGACCACCCCCCGTTCTCGAGGTTCCCGGCAGCGGATTCCGCTGCGGCCGACCTTGGGAACCGGGGTTGAGGTTCAGCGCTTCAGCGACTT
>DASXAI010000603.1:0-12195 GCA_036406775.1 Acidimicrobiales bacterium | reverse complement strand
ATCGGCCTGGCCGAGGCGGGACTCGGCGACGATCTGCTCCTGGCCAACGAGACGCTCGACCCGCACCGCCTGCGGGCGATGGCCGACGCGCCGGGCCGCGTGACGGTCGCCGTCGACAGCGTCGACACGATCGACGCCGCTGTCGCCAACGGCATCGGCGAGGTCCTGATCGACGTGAACGTCGGCCTGCCCCGCTGCGGCTGCCCGCCGCAGGAGGCCGGACGGCTCGCCGAGGTGGCACGCGCCCGGGGCCTCGTCGTGCGCGGCGTGATGGGCTACGAGGGCCACCTCATGGTGATCGAAGATGCCGAGCGGCAGCGCACCGAGGTCGCCAAGGCCATGGACCTGCTCCTCCAGGCCCATGCCGACGTGGGGGGTGACGTCGTGTCGGCCGGTGGCACCGGCACCTACGGCATCCACGACCGCGTCACCGAGGTGCAGGCGGGCAGCTATGCCCTCATGGACACCTACTACGCCAAGTTGCCGCTGCCGTTCCGCCAGGCCCATTTCCTCGAGACGACGGTGATCTCGGCGAACGACGAGTGGGCGGTGTGCGACGCCGGCCTCAAGAGTCTCGGGATGGACCACGGCAACCCGGCCATGGACGGCTTCGTCGTCTGGTTCTGCTCGGACGAGCACATCACCTTCGCCCCGGCCGAGGGTTCGGAGATCCCGCTACCGGGCGCCCGGGTGAAGGTGATCCCGGCCCACGTCGATCCCACCATCACCCTGCACGAGCGCGCCTATGTGGTGCGCGGCGACGACGTGCTCGACACGTGGCCGATCGACCTCAGGGGCTGGTGACGCCGGCCAGCGCGTCGCGCAGGGCCCGGAACGCCCGGCCGCGGTGCGACAGCGTGTGCTTCTCGCTGGCCGTCATCTCGCCGAACGTGCGGCCGTCGCCTTCGTCGGGCACGAAGATCGGGTCGTAGCCGAAACCGCCGTCGCCGCGCGCCTCGGTGGCGATGTGGCCCTCGACCACGCCCCGCACCACGAGTTCCCGCCCGTCGGGCCACACGGCGGCGGCGGCGCTGACGAAGCGGCCCGTGCGGTCGGGCCACGCCACGCCGGCCGTCTCACGAAGCACCCGCGGGATCCAGTCGCGCTCCTGGGTCCAGCGGGCGGAGTGGACGCCCGGTCGGCCGTCGAGGGCGTCGATTTCGATGCCCGAGTCGTCGGCCAGCGCCAGCCGGCCCGTGCGGGCCGACGCCGCCCGGGCCTTGAGGAGGGCGTTGTCTTCGAAGGTCGTGCCCGTCTCCTCGACCTCGGGATCGACGGCGTCGAGCACGAAGGCGGGCCCCAGGATCTCCGCTATCTCCGGCACCTTGTGGGCGTTGCCGGTGGCGAGCACCGCGTGAGTGACGGTCATCGCTTGGTCGACGGCCGGGGCGGCGGGGGCTCGGCCACGAACTCCGCCTGCAGGGCGAAGATCTCGTTGAGACCTCCCTGGGCCAGGTCGAGCAGCGTGTCGAGCTCGCTGCGGCTGAACGGCGCGCCTTCCGCCGTCCCCTGCACCTCGACGTAGCGACCGGCCGACGTCATCACCACGTTCATGTCGACCTCGGCGCGCGAATCCTCGACGTAGGGCAGGTCGAGCACCGCGACCGCGTCGACGATGCCCACGCTGACGGCGGCGCAGTGCGCAGTGAGCGGCACGGCCCGCAACAATCCAGCGCCCACCAGCCGCGAGAGGGCGTCGTGCAGGGCGAGGTAGCCGCCGCAGATCGACGCCGTGCGCGTGCCGCCATCGGCCTGCAGCACGTCGCAGTCGACGGTGATCTGCTTCTCGCCCAACGCCACCAGGTCGGTGACGGCGCGCAGCGACCGTGCGATGAGACGCTGGATCTCCAGCGTGCGGCCGCCCTGGCGCCCGCGCGCGGCCTCGCGCTCGATGCGCTCCGGTGACGAGCCGGGCAACATGGCGTACTCGGCCGTGACCCAGCCCCGGCCCGTGCCTTTCATCCATCGGGGCACGTCCTCGGCCACCGACGCCGTGCACAACACGCGCGTCTGTCCGAACGAGACGAGCACCGAACCGGCGGACATCTCGGTGAAGTCGCGCTCGAAGGTGATGAGCCGCAGCTCCTCGGGAGCGCGGCCGTCCGGTCGGGGCATGATTCAGTCCTCC
This sequence comes from Acidimicrobiales bacterium, assembly GCA_036406775.1. Taxonomy (GTDB): domain Bacteria; phylum Actinomycetota; class Acidimicrobiia; order Acidimicrobiales; family Ilumatobacteraceae; genus DASXAI01. The sequence goes on along the minus strand of DASXAI010000603.1, from coordinate 10,067 downwards.
GGTGGATCGAATGAACAGCGCTCGGCGGTGGCCAGCTCGGGACCGAGCAGGCGACGGCCGAGATCGGCAAACCAGGCCACGTCGCCCGACGAGAACCATCGGTGCTCGCCTGGGCGTGTCGATGGTTGACGGCGCAAGGCGAGCGTGTCGAGGAGCGCGGCTACTTCGAACGCGGTCTCGTCGGCCGAGCTCACGAGCACCACGCCGCGGCCCATGACGTCAGAGATCACCCGGGCCAGGTACGGGTAGTGCGTGCAGCCGAGCAGCAACGTGTCGATACCCGCCTCCCGCATGGGTGCCAGCAGGCGCTCGGCCAGCACGGTCACCTCGTCGCCCGCCGTCTCGCCCCGCTCGACGAACTCGACGAAGCCGGGACAGGCGGCGCACGTCAGCTCGACGGCGGCACCGGTGTCGTCGACGGCGCGCTGATAGGCGCCCGACGAAATCGTGCCGACGGTGCCGATCACGCCGACTCGGCCCGTGTCGGTCGCGGCGACGAGGGCCCGCACGCCCGGCTCGATGACGCCGACCACAGGCACGGGTAGCTCGTCAACGAGGTCGTCGAGCCCCGCCGCGGCCGCCGTGTTGCACGCCACCACGAGCAACTTGACGTCGTGTTCCTTCACCAGCCGCCACGCGATCTGGGAGGCGAACTGGCGGACCTCGGCCTGCGGGCGGGGACCGTACGGGTAGCGGCCGGTGTCGCCGATGTACACGAGGTCCTCGGACGGGAGCAGGTCGATGACGGCGCGCGCCACGGTGAGGCCGCCGAAGCCGGAGTCGAACATGCCGATGGGGCGGTCCGCCATTGCCAGCCAGGCTACGGCAGGGGTTCTTTGCGCAGCGCGATCCGATTCGGCGCGATGTCGGGCGGGCCGAGCTGGTACCCGTTGGCGGCGAGCCAGCCGTTCAACTGGTCGGCCCAGTCGCCCATGCCCTTGGCCACGTCGTCGAGCATCCCGCCTCGCATGTCACCGGGGTCGAGCACGAGCCGGCCTTCCTCCACGCTGGCGCGAAACGACATCGACACGAGCGCCCACCGCACGCCCACCCGCGCCACGCCGGGCTCGCCGTCGGGCTCGATCCGCGCCTTCGGCTTCAGGAACAGGCCGACCGTGTTCTTGAGCACCGGCGGGACGGGGATCCACGCTGCATTCCCGCCCGCCAACTCGACCCGGTCGGCGCGGCACTCCACGAAGGCGCGCAGGTCGGCCGGGAGGTACGACGGAAGGGCGGGCGGTCCGTCCGGCACGCCCGAAATCTACGGCCCTCCGGCTCGATGTGACGGAAATGCGCGCGTGGCGTGCAAAACCGTCACGTCGACGGCGTGGGCGTCGTCAGAAGTAGATGATCTTGTCGGCGGCCGCTTCGGCGGCGTCGAGGTCGTCGGTGTAGGCGCCGGTCGACAGGTACTTCCAGCCGCCGTCGGACACGACGAAGACGATCACGCCCTCGTCGACGCGTTCAGCCACCTTGGCCGCGCCGGCCAGCGCCGCACCCGACGAGATGCCGGCGAACACGCCGCACTCCTGCACGAGGCGGCGGGTCCACTCGAGCGACTCCCGCGGCCGGACGATGCGTTTGCCGTCGAGCAGATCGGCGCCGTTCCACAGGTCGAAGACGGGCGGCACGTACCCGTCGTCGAGGTTGCGCAGGCCCTCGACCAGCTCGCCCGACGGCGGCTCGACGGCGTACACCTTGATCTCGGGGTTGCGCTCCTTCAGGTACGTGCCGACGCCCATGAGCGTGCCGCTCGTGCCGAGCCCGGCGACGAAGTGCGTGATCTCCGGGCAGTCACGCCAGATCTCGGGCCCGGTGCCCTCGTAGTGGGCGCGGGGATTCGCGTCGTTGCCGTACTGGTAGAGGAAGCACCACTCCGGGTGCTCCTCGGCCAGGGCCTGGGCCCGGCGGACGGCGCCGTTGGAGCCCTCGGCGCCGGGGGTGAGGATGAGCTCGGCCCCGTACACCTCGAGCATCTGGCGCCGTTCGATCGACACGCTCTCGGGCATGAGGATCTTGATCGGGTAGCCCTTGAGCCGGGCGATGGCCGACAGCGCGATCCCCGTGTTGCCCGACGACGGCTCGACGATGGTCTGGCCCGGCAGGAGCCGGCCTTCCTTCTCGGCCGTCTCGATCATCTTGCGGGCGATGCGGTCCTTGACCGATCCGAACGGGTTCTGGCTCTCCAGCTTGGCCAGGATCGACACGCGGGAGTTCGGGCTCACCGCGCTCACGTCCACGAGAGGCGTGTCGCCGATCATGTCCAGCACGTTCTCGTACCCGGGCACCAGGCCCTCCCCGCAAAGCCGACTCTTCCGATCAGGATTGTAGCGTTTCCGCCGCCTTTCACGCCCTCCTCTCCGCCGAGGTGACGGTTTTGCATGCCAGGCGTGCATTTCCGTCACATCGGCGGGCAATCCAGGGAGTCAGCGGCCGAGGAGCGCGATCGGCTCCTCGGTGACGGCGCCGTCGACGATCCGGTAGCTCCGCACCACCGGCGCCTCGGCCCGCAGGCTCACGATCACGTAGTGCCACGCCGGGTCGGGCGCCTGCTCCACGTCGGTCGGGCTCGGGTAGGCCTCGGTGTGGGTGTGGCTGTGCATCACGCCGAGGATCTCCAGCCCGCGCCCCTCGGCGTCCCGCTCGGCCCGCAGGTGGTCACGGGGGTCGAGCGTGTACACACGGCTCGAGGCGGCCACGTTGGCGCAGGGATAGAACACGGTGGCCGTGCCCGATGACGCCGTGCCGCCGAGGAGGCCGCACGCCTCGAGCGGCAGGCCGTCGTAGGCGTGGCCGACGTAGGCGGCGTGGACGTCCCGGGCGACCTGCAGCACGGGGCCGCACGGTAGCCTCGCGCCCCCAATGTCACCGCCTGGCACCAAGCTCGTCGCGTCCAACCGCAAGGCCCGACGTGACTACGCCGTGCTCGAGACGGTGGAAGCCGGCCTGGTGCTGGTGGGGAGCGAGGTGAAGAGCCTCCGGTCGAGCCATGTGCAGCTGGCCGATGCGTACGCCCGGATCCGGGACGGCGAGGTGTGGCTCGAAGGCGTCCACATCGCGCCGTACGCCTTCGCCCACGGTGTCGGGGCCCACGATCCCGACCGGGCCCGCAAGTTGCTGCTGAAGTCGGACGAGATCACCAAGCTGGCAGCTCGCGTGGCCCAGGATCACCTCACCCTCGTGCCCCTCTCGATCTACTTCAAGGAGGGCCGGGCGAAAGTGGAGCTGGCCCTGGCTCGGGGCCGCAAGCACGAGGACCGCCGCGCCGCCATGGCCGAGCGGGACGCCAAGCGGGAGGCCGAGCGCGCCCTCGGTCGGCAACGGAAGGGCATGGAGTAGCACTACGGTCGCACGCGGGGGTGCGACATGACGACGATGATCGGGCCGCTGCGGCGGGCCGTGCAGGTCGGTGCGGATCGCCTGGCGGTGGTCTGCGGCGAGGACCGACTGACGTACACGGAGATGTGGGATCGGTGCGGGAGGCTGGCCGGCGCCCTCTACGACCTGGGTCTCCAACCAGGCGACCGGGTCGCGGTAGTGGCGCCGAACTGCCACCGGTACCTCGAGCTGTACCAGGCGGTGCCCGGCGCGGGCCTCGTGCTCGTGCCGCTGAACCAGCGTCACACCGAGGCCGAGTTGCGCTACGCCCTCGAGGACTCGGGCACGAAGGTGTTGTTCGCCGGACGAGACATCGGCGACCTCGGCGACGTGGTGGAGCACGTGATCGACTTCGGCGAGGGCTACGAGAAGCTGCTCGCAGGGGCCAATCCCGTCGAGTTCCCCGACGATCTCAGCGACGGCACGCTCGCCGGCCTCTTCTATACGGGCGGCACGACCGGCGCCGCCAAGGGCGTGATGCTGACGCATCGGAACCTGGTGGCCAACGCCTTGCACTTCCAGGTGTTCTGGCCGTTCCGGCCCGAGACGTGCTGGCTGATCGCGGCTCCGCTGTTCCACGCCGCCGGCTCGGTGGCCGTCCTGGCCACGGTGTGGCACGCCGGGCGCCACGTCGTGCTCCCCGTCTTCGACGCGGCCACGGGTCTCGACCTGATCGAGCGACACGGCGTGACAGCGACGCTCGTCGTACCCACGATGCTGGCCGCCCTCACCGACGAGCAGGTAGCCAGACCCCGTGACGTGTCGACGTTGCAGGCCATCAGCCACGGCGGCTCACCCGTGGCCACCGAGACGCTGCGGCGCGCTCACGACGCCTTCCCCGCGGCCAGGCTGTACCACCTCTACGGCGCCACCGAGACGGCACCGATCGCCACGACGCTGCGCGACGAGGAGCTGCTCATCGACTCGCCGCGAATCCGCTCGTGCGGCCAGGCCGCCGTCGGCGTCGAGGTGGACGTCATCGGGCCGGATGGCAAGCCGCTGCCGGCGGGCCAGGTCGGCGAGGTCGCCGTGCGGGGCGACAACGTCATGGTCGGCTACTGGAACAAGCCCGAGGAGACAGCGGCGGCACTCGTCGACGGCTGGTACCACACCGGGGACCTGGGCTACATGGATGAGGAGGCGTTCGTCTACCTCGTCGACCGAGCCAAGGACATGATCGTCACCGGCGGCGAGAACGTGTACAGCACCGAGGTGGAGGACGCCCTGTATCGCCACCCGGCGGTGCTCGAAGCGGCCGTCTTCGCCGTTCCGGATCCGCACTGGGGCGAGGCCGTCCACGCCGTCGTCGTGCCTCGGAGCGACGTGAGCGAGCAGGAGCTGATCGGCCACTGCCGAGGGTTGATCGCCGACTACAAGGTGCCCAAGCACGTCGAGCTGCGGACGGAGCCGCTGCCCAAATCCGGCGCCGGCAAGGTGCTCAAGCGAGAGCTTCGGGAGCCGTACTGGGAGGGCCTCGTCGAGCGGGTCGGCGGGACATGACCGATGTGACGGCGATCTACGACGCCGTCACCGACAGCGGGCGGCGCCTCTTGCGCGTGTCCGAGCTCGTCTACGAGGTCGCCGAGCGCTACCCCGGCGTACTCCCGACGCGGGCGGAGATCGATGCCGAGCGTGAGCACGTGCAGAAGGAGAAGGCCGGCCTCGAGATCGCCCAGGGCGAGTTCGTGGCCCGAGTCCTGGCCCGCCCCGACCTCGGACTGCACCTCCTGCACGCCATGTCGCAGCCCCGCGCCGAGGCGGTCGCCCTTGCCGACGAACTCCGCCGGTCCGGTTGTGTCGACCTCGGGCCGATGCGCGTGGAACGGATCGGCTCCGTCGGGCACGTCACCATCCAGAACCACGCCTTCCTCAACTCGGAGGATGACTCGTCGACGGCGGCGCTGGAGATCGCCATCGATCTGGTGTTGCTCGACGACGCCATCGCCGTCGGCGTCCTGCGCGGCGCGCCGGCCACGCACCCAAAGCACGCCGGCCGCCGCATCTTCGGCTCCGGCATCAACTTGACGCACCTCTACTACGGCCGGATCTCGCTCGTCGAGTTCATGATCGAGCGCGAGCTCGGCGCCGTCAGCAAGTTGTACCGCGGCCACGCGGTGGGCGACGTCGACGACGGCCAGCTCGAACAGCGGCGCGAGAAACCGTGGATCGCGGCCGTCGACTCGTTCGCCATCGGTGGTGCCTGCCAGTGGCTCCTCGTGATGGACCGCGTCGTCGCCGAGCGCGGCTCGTACTTCAACCTTCCCGCCCGAAAGGAGGGGATCATCCCGGGCTGCGCCAACATGCGCCTGCCGCGACTCGTGGGCGAACGGATCAGCCGCCAGGCGATCTTCTTCAACCGCGATTTCGCGGCGGACAGCGTCGAAGGCCGGATGATCGCCGATGACGTCGTCGAGGCCGAGGAGATGGACGCCACGATCGAGCAGGCCGCCGTCGAGCTCCTCAGCGCCGGTATGACCAGCCTCGTCGCGAACCGCAAGGCGCTGCGGGTGGCGCAGGAGCCGCTCGACCGGTTCCGCCAGTACATGAGCAACTATGCCCAAGAGCAGGCCTATTGCCTGTACAGCCCGGCGCTCATCGACAACCTCGAGCGCAACTGGGACGCCCGGAGTCGGTCGCTGTGAGCGGGCTCACGGTGCGGCGGGCCACGCATGACCTCATGCGGGCCTTGGGCATGACGACGATCTTCGGCAATCCCGGATCCACCGAGTTGCGGTTCTTCAAAGACGCACCGCCCGACTTTCGCTACGTCCTGGCGCTGCAGGAGTCGTCGGCCGTGGCCATGGCCGACGGGTACGCGCAGGCGACAGGCCGGGCCGCCTTCGTGAACCTTCACTCGGCCGTCGGCGTCGGTCATGCCCTCGGCAACATCTTCACCGCGATGCGCAACCGCACGCCGCTGGTGATCACGGCCGGACAGCAGAACCGAGCCCTGCTCCCCACCGAGCCGTTCCTGTTCGCCGAGCAAGCGACCGAGCTCCCGCGGCCGTACGTGAAGTGGAGCAGCGAACCGGCCCGCGCCCAGGACGTGCCCGCCGCCATCGCCCGCGCCTACTACACCGCCATGCAACGCCCGTACGGGCCCGCGTTCGTGTCGATCCCCGAGGACGACTGGGACGGCGACACGGAGCCACTCGCTCCCCGCGAGGTCGTGGGCGAGTTCGTCGGCGATGCCGCCGGTCTGCGGGCCGTCGCCGCCGCCCTTGACGCCAGCACCCGCCCGGCGCTCGTCGTCGGCCCGGGTGTCGACCGCGACGGCGCCTGGCACGTCACCGTCACCCTCGCCGAGCGGACCGGGGCCTCGGTGTGGGTGAGCCCGCTGTCGTCCCGGTGCGGCTTCCCGGAAGACCACCCTGCGTTCGCCGGCTTCCTCGTCCCCGATCGCCGCAAGCTGCGGGATCAGCTCGGCGGGCACGACGTCATCGTCGTGCTCGGGGCGCCGGTGTTCACGTACCACGTGCCGTCGGACGGGCCGTTCCTACCTGACGGGGCCACGCTGTTCCAGCTCGTCGACGATCCGGGCGCCGCGTCCTACGCCCCGGTCGGGACGGCGGTGCTCACGTCGCTCGGCCCCGGCGTGGCCGAGATCGTGAAGGCGCTCGTGGGACCGGCCCGTGCGGTGGCGACGGGTCGAGGGCCCCGGCCGACGCCGCCGGCGTCCGATCCGATGACGGGCGCCTTGGTGATGCACACGATCGACGCTGTTCGGCCACCCACGTCGATCATCGTCGAGGAGGCACCGTCGCACCGAAACGCCATGCACGACCATCTCCTGGTCCGCCGGCCCGGCGGCTTCTACGCCGGCGCCAGCGGCGGTCTGGGCTATGCACTGCCGGCGGCGGTGGGCGTGGCGCTGGGCTCGCCGGACGAGCGGGTCGTCTGCCTGCTCGGCGACGGCTCCAGCCTGTACTCGATCCAGGCGTTGTGGACGGCGGCCCAGGAAGCGTTACCCGTCAGCGTCGTCATCTTCGACAACCGCGGCTACGGCGCCCTCAAGGCCTTCGCCCGGACGATGGGTGTCGATCGGCCGCCCGGCGTCGACCTGCCTGGCATCGACTTCCTCGGACTGGCGGCCGGCTTCGGGTGTCCGGGGCGTCGGGTCGAGCGGGCCGACGAGCTGGAGGCAGCCTTGCGGTGGTCGTTCGAGTCCGCCGGGCCGACGCTCGTGGCCGTCGCCGTCGACGACGCCATGGAGCGCCTCTACTGAATCCTCGTCGCCGTCCTCCGCTGCGCTTTGGCCGGCTCCTACTCGCTCCGCTCGGCAATCGGTGCTTCCGCGGCCCGGCGGCGCACGGCCAAGCCGGACGCCGCCGCGCTGGCGCTCAAATGACGGGCTCGCCCGGATCGAGGCCGAGGAAGACCCGCCCGGCGATGCCGTACCGGTGCGGGGCCAACAGCACGTGCTGGCTGAGGGTGTGGACGTCGCGCCAGCACCGGTCGATCACCGAACCGGACATGACGGCGTCCATGCCGGCGACGTCGTGGATGAGGTCGACCGCCTGCGCCGCAATGCGTACGGCGGCCACCATGCTGACCCGATAGCTGGCGAGGTCGGCGGGCGCGAAGGGGAGGCCGTCCACGCCTCGGCGCCAGGCCGTTTCCGCGCCGTCGAGGAGGGCGGCGCGAGACGCGCGGTAGAGCCCCTCGGCCTCGCCGACAGCCCGATGGGCGTTGCTCCGCTCGGCCAGCAGCGAGCGGTCGGCGCCGACGGGCACCTTGGCCGTCGCCAGCTCGACGAACCGGTCGATGGCGTTGCGGGCCGCGCCGGTGGCGACGGCGGCGAGCCCGCCGCCGAGCTGATCGATCAGCGGGATGCGCAGGAAGACGTCGTCGGTGTCGACGTCACCGGCGCCGAAGGGGTTGAAGGTCCAGCCGTCGGCGACGGGAACGTCGTGGAATTCGTAGTGCGAGCTCCCGGTGGCTCGCATCCCGGCGACGTTCCACGTGTCGAGGCAACGGGCCTGGTCGATCGGGATCACCCCGGCGCAGATCAGCGGGGCGCCGTCGCGGATCGCGAACTCGCCGTGTTCGGTCACGACCGCCCCGGCCGCGAGCCAACGGGCGTGAGCTGAGCCCGAGGCGTAGGTGGCGGTGCCGTTGAACACATAACCGCCCTCGGCCCGCTCGGCGCGGGCCGTGGCCGGGTTCAGACTGCCGGCGACGAGCGCGGTCGGGTCGGCGCAGAGGGCGTCATAGGCCTCCGGCGCCAGCCGGCGCATCATGAGCGGTCCGTAGGCCAGGATGGCGAGCGTCCATCCGGTCGACGCGTCGAGCGCGGCGACCCGTTCGACGACCTCGACGGACTCCGGGATCGTCAGGCCGCCGCCGCCCCGGTCCGCGGGCAACAGCATCCGGAACAGGTCGGCCCGGTGGAGCTTTTCGACGACGGCGGGTGCCAGCCGGCCCAACGCCTCGGACTCGGCCGCCCCAGCCCGTACCACCGGCGCCAGCTCGTCGACGCGCGTGAGCGCCGCCTGCAGCGCCGGGGACCCCATCGCCGCAGCGTAGGCCGCGCCAGGTGCGGCGGCCGTCGGCCGGGCGGTATCGTGGTCGAGTGCAACGCCAACGGGGCTGACCGGGTTCGACATCAGTTTCGGAGGCCGAGCGTGCGACCCGAGTTGCTCAGACTCGTTAAACGGGGCAAACAAAAAAACTGCCGAAAAGCAGGACTTCGCTCTCGCCGCCTGATCCACAGGTGACATGAGCGACATCGTGAGCCGCAAGGCCGCACGGGGCCGGTCCGCCGCAGCCCGGCAACAGAAGCGGAGGATGACAGCCGGAAAGACGGCTGGCGGCGGGAAAGATCCGCTGGCACTGGGGAAAGACCCGGCGGTGACGCTCTCGTAGCGTCAACGGACCCGCCCGTGGGCCGCCGTCAGGCCCAGTGTCGGGAACGGTCGTAGCACGGGCGGTCTGCGCCTGATGGACGGGGGTTCGATTCCCCCCAGCTCCACTATAAAACGCCAGGTCAGAGGGGCTACCAGGGGCCCTCGTGATCACACCGTGATCACAAAAAATCGCGGTCAGCGATTCACCCTCGCGGCCCGAACTGACACGCCAGTTGCCTTGCTCCGCCAGACCACAACAGGGCCGGGAGCACCTACGGGCGGAGAGCTCGAGCGACGGCATCGGCGGCCGCCTGGTCGTCGGTTCGCGTGACGTGCTGGTAGGTCCGCATCGTCACGGCAACGTCGGCATGGCCGAGCCGTTGACTGACGACCTTGACCGGGACGCCAGCGCGGAGCGTGACCGTCGCGGCCGTGTGCCGGGGTCATGGAGTCGGATGGGTCGGAGCCCGGCCCGAGCGACGGCCTCCCGCCACCATCTCGTCACCGTCTCGGGATGGAGCGGGGCGCCGAGCTCGTCGACGAATACGAGGCCATGGTCGACCCATGCGCCGCCGGCCGCGAGACGCTCCTCGAGTTGCCTAGCGCGGGTACTGACTCACGGCCGGCTTCCTCGGCCGAGGCTTTCAGCGTCGCTAAGGGCAGCCCGTAACGCTGAAGACGTCTCGATCAACAACCACCTTTCCGTCGACTTCGGTGAACACGATATGTTGAGAGATTCGGAGGCCCGTCGGGTGGTCGTGGAACTGCTCGTCGAAAACGGTGACCCCGCCGGGTGTTACAGCGGCGTGGATGGCATCTGTTTGGTGTGAGTCTTGGTCGGCG
>DASXAI010000602.1:0-4288 GCA_036406775.1 Acidimicrobiales bacterium | reverse complement strand
GCAGCCGTTGCCCCGCAGGTGCGGTGCGAGGTCGTCGGCGGTCTCCAACGCTCCGTCGGCGAACAGGAACGGCAGCACCGCCGCGGTGGCCTCGGCGTCCGCCGCGGCATCGTGGGCGCGCGTGATCACGATGCCGTGGCGTTCGCACACGTCGGCCAAGCGGTGCGAGGACGCCTCACGGGCCACCGCCCTCGACAGCCGCGCCGTGCACAAGCGCGTCGTGTCGGGCGCCCGGTAGCCGGCTCGGCGCAGGGCTCTGGCCACGAAGCCCCAGTCGAACTCGGCGTTGTGGGCGGTGAAGACGGCGCCGTCGAGCCGTCGGACGAGATCGGGTGCGACGTCGGCGAAGGTGGGTGCCTCCTTCAGGTCGTGGGCGGTGAGTCCGTGGATGTGGGTCGGCCCGACCCGGCCGAAACGCGGCCGGACCGACGAGGACCACCGATCGAGGACCTCGCCGTCACCCGTGGTCGTGATGACTGCGATCTGCAGCAACCGGTCGCGTCGCGACGAGAGGCCATTGGTCTCCACATCGACCACGGCGAACCGCCGCTCTGCGAGAAGACCGACGGCAGACATCACGGTTCACCCTACGCAGGGGGTGTGACAGAGTCGGCGGACGGTTCGAACGGATCAGGAGGCCGCCAGGCGGGAGCGGACGCCGATCGGCGACGGGATGGTGAAGCCGGCGCGATGGCGCTCCTCCTCCGACTCGCCGCCCCAGAAGCCGTACTCCCGGTTTCGCCGGGCGAACTCCCGGCACGGCGCGGCCACCGGGCAGGCGCCGCACAGCCGCCGGGCGCGCGCCTCGCGTCGCACTCGGGCCTGGGGCCGCTCGGCGTGAGGGGCGAAGAAGAGGTCACGATGGCCTCGACACGCGGCCTCGTCCATCCAGTTGGTCCACCCTGCCTGGGCTGTCACAGCGCCACCGCCGCCTCGTCCTGTGCCTCCGCGACCGACGAAGAGGAGCGGCGGGGGCCGGGAGGGGGTGGCCCTCCGCCGCCCTACGTGGACAGTACGGCGCACCGGGTGAGGTGTAAAGGTGCGCTAGGTGGACGCCCCGTTACGGTCTCGTGACGTTCTGTCCGCCATCGCTCACTCTGTGTGGCCGCCGCAGGGCTCCATCGCACCGGACTCGCTTGCAGCAAGCAACCTGTCGGCGGATCGGCGCGAAACCACGCAATTCGCCGACAAGAACCGGTTGACGGTCGATCAGAGGAGCTCGGCGGCCAAGCTGGCCACCTCGCTGCGCTCGCACGCCGTCAGCGTGACGTGCCCGAAGCACCGCTGCCCCGCGAAGGACCGGATCAGCACGGCCAGCGCGTTGTTGGTGGACCCCACGTACGGTGCGTCGATCTGCGTCGTGTCGCCCGTGAAGATGACCTTGGTGTCCTCGCCGATGCGGGTGAGGATCGTCTTGAGCGTCGTCGGCTCGAGGTTCTGGGCCTCGTCGACGATCGTGACCTGGCGGTGCAGGGTGCGGCCCCGCAGGAACGTCACCGACTCGAGCGACAGCGTGCCCCGGGACGTCAGCTCGTCGATGAGCGACCGGGCGTCCCGGTCCGACCGGCGGTCGGTGAGCGCCACGACGGCGTCGTGGATGGCGGCCATCCACGGGTCGAGCTTCTCGTCGAGCCCGCCCGGCAGGAACCCGACCTCGGCTCGCCCCACCGGCACGAGGGGGCGGTAGATCGCCAGCCGCTCGTAGCGGCGCTGCTCCACGACCTGCTCGAGCCCGGCCGCCACGGCGAGGATCGTCTTGCCCGTGCCGGCCCGGCCGTCGAGCGCCACCAGCGACACCGAGGGGTCGAGCAGTAGCTCGAGGGCGAAACGCTGCTCCTTCGATCGGGCCCGCAGTCCCCAGGCCTCCGGCGACGACGGCGGCAGCAGCACGAGGTCGCCGTCGTGGCGCCGCACGAGTGCCGACTGCGACCCGGACCGGATCACGGCGAAGGCGTTCTCGTCCAGCCCGTGCGTGCCCGGCACGGCATCGATGGCCACGCGCCCGGTCGCGTACAGCCGGTCGATCGGGCCGGGCGGCGCCTCGACGGTGGCCCACCCCATCGGCCGGTCGTCGAACGACAACGCCGCCGAGCCGTGCTCGGACGCGTCCAGTCCGAGGTGGGCCGCCTTGATGCGCAGCGCGGCGTCGTTGCTGACGATGCGGGTGGGCGCCACGGTGGACTGCCCCAGGGCGGCGCCGATGATGCGGTTGTCGGGCTTGGACGGGTCGAGCCCGTGCTCGGCGAGCCGCTGCTGGAGGATGCCGTTCACCTCGATCCGCAACGTGCCGCCCAGCGGGTCGTCGGGCCGGGGCAGCGGGTCGGCCAGCGAGCCGCCCGCCTCGACCCGCAGTTCCTCGATGGTGCGCAGCGCGGCCCGGGCCGACCGCCCGACGTCGTCGAGCCGGCTCTTGAGGCTGTCGAGCTCCTCGATCACGGTCAGAGGCAGCACGATGTCGCAGCCGTGGTAGGCGCCGAGCGCGCCGGGATCGGCGATCAGCACCGAGGTGTCGACGACGACACGGACACGGCACGCCGGTGGAGAACCGCTCCCCTCGTCGTGATGGATGGACGAGGGGCTGAGGACGTCGGTCACGGCGCTCCTGGCTCGACGGTTCGACAGCGTTCGACGCCCATGTTCATACCCTGTCCGGACGGTCCGGTGGGGGATGGGTCAGCCGGCCCGCAGGAGCACGATCTCCACCACCAGCGGCCCGTGGACCCCGAGGGCCATGATCTGCTCGATGTCGCCCGAGCGCGAGGGACCCGTGATGAGGACGAGGTTCGACGGCAGCACCCGGCCGTCGCCGAGCCCGCGCAGCACCTCGGCCGATGTCGGCACGATCCGGTCGGCGGGCAGGACACACAGGTGCACTGGCGGCAGGAGGCTCACCGATCGGCCGCCCACGACGTGGGAGTCCTGGACCACCGTCCCCGTGGTGGCGATGGCCGCCACCGCTGACGTCACGCCGAGATCGGCCCGGCTACTCGTCGCGATCGACACGGGATCGACGGCGACGCCGAGGTCCCGGAGCCGATCGCCGACGTGCCGGGCCTCGGGCTCGCGTGACACGACAGCGCGCCGCACGACGTGGCGTTCGACGAGCTCGGCGAGGAGGTCGTCGGGCATCTGACCGTCTCCGACGGTGCGGTCGTGCACGACGGCGCGCGTCGCTTCCGCGTTGCGGATGAACGACGCCACGATGTCGGACGGGTCGAGGCGGTCGGAGCGCACCAAGGGCACGCCGTCGAGCGGCGGCGGCAGGGGATGGGCGAGGTTCTCGGGCACGCCGCCCGCCAGCCGGTCGCGGAGCCGAGCGAGAAAGGCGGTGCGGTCGCCAGACTCCGTGCCTGGGGCCGTCACACCTCTCCCGCCTTCCACCGCTGCATGAACGACCGCGCCGCCGGCGCAGGTGGCGTGCGACCCTGGGCCCAGCCCCGTAGCCCGGGCGCCATGGCGGCATGGCGGCTCAGCGGACGGCCGACGGCGGCCGCCTTCATCGACGCCCGGTACGTGAGCGGGCGCGACCACGCCGCGGCCCACGCCCGCCAACCGGCTCGCTCGGCAGTGCCGGCGTCAGCCGCCTTCCTGCGCCGCAGCGACAGGAGCAGGTCCTGGATGGGAATGCTGACCGGGCACGCGTCCATGCACGCCCCGCACAACGTCGACGCGTTGGCGAGTTCGGCGGCTTCGGCTTCGCGCCGCGCCAGCAACGGCGTGAGGACGGCACCCACCGGGCCGGAGTACACCCACCCGTAGGCGTGCCCGCCGACCTGGCGATAGACCGGGCACACGTTGAGGCACGCGCCGCAGCGGATGCAGTTGAGGATCTCGTGGAGCTCCGTGCCGAGGACATCGGAGCGGCCGTTGTCGAGGATCACGACGTGCACCTCGTCGGGACCGTCGGCCTCGTCAACCCGTCGACCACCGTTGATGATGTTGGTATAGGTGGAGAGATGTTGACCGGTGCCGGCTCGGGCGAGGAGGTTGATCAACAGATCGAGTTGGTCCCACGTCGAGACGATGCGCTCCATGCCCATCACGGCGATGTGGATGCGTGGGACCGTGGTGCAGAGCCGGCCGTTGCCCTCGTTCTCCACCAGCACGATCGAGCCCGTCTCGGCCACGGCGACGTTGCACCCTGACACGCCGAGGTCAGCGGCGAGGAAGCGCGACCGAAGCTGCTCGCGAGCGAAGGCGGCCAGCCGCTCGGGCTCCGTGTCGAGCTTGCGGCCCGGCTCGGCCTGCGTCTCGAGGATGTCGCGCACCTGATAGCGATCGAGATGGA
>DASXAI010000601.1:0-2029 GCA_036406775.1 Acidimicrobiales bacterium | reverse complement strand
ACAGCTGATGGTACCGATACCAGCGGCCGCGCGTGTCGAGCGGGATGAGGAAGTGGTTGACGCGCTCAATGTCAGCGAGCAGCCGGTCCGACCCGGTCGTACCGGCGACGGCGTCGCACAAGGCTCCGGTGAGCCGGTCCAGGATCGACGTCGGTAGCAAGAAGGCGCGGGTCTCGTCTGGCAGCCCATCCAAGACCTCGGAGCCGAAGTAGTCGACGATGTGGCGATCGTCGCCGGCGAACCCGTCGATGAAGGTGTCACGATCGGGATGGCGTTGGAGTGAGAGTGCGGCGAGATGCATGCCGGCCACCCATCCCTCGGTTCGCTTGTGCAGCGACGCCAGCGAGTCCTCGGCGAGCCCGAGGCCGAGGCGGTCGTTGAGCAGTGCGGCCGCGTCGTCCGCGTCGAACCGCAGCTCGTCGGCGCGGATCTCGAAGACCTCGCCGCGCACCCGCCAACGGGCGATCGGCAATGGCGGATCGGATCGGGTCACGACGACGAGGTGCACGTTCGACGGGAGGTGATCGACCAGGAAGGCCATTTCCCGGTGGATGTCCTTGCTGGCGATCACGTGGTAGTCGTCGAGGACCAGGACGAGCGGCTGCCCTGACGCGACGAGTTCGTTCACCAGCACGGGAAGCGCACCGACGAGCGGCGCCGCACCCGGAGGTCGCAGGAGTTCCAGGGCACCGGCCCCGAGCGACGGATGGACCGTGCGGCACGCCTCGATGACGTACGACCAGAAGCGAGGCGGGTCGCCATCGTCGGGGTCGAGTGACAGCCAGGCCGTCGGCGCCGGTCGGCGGCGGGCCAGCCAGTCGCCGACGAGCGTCGTCTTTCCCCAGCCGGCGGGCGCGTCGACGAGTGTCAGCTTCCGCGTCATGACCCGTTCGAGAAGCTCGTCGAGGCGACTCCGGTGGACGAGATCGACACGAATCACCGGAGGCGACAACTTGGTCAGGAGCACCTGGCCCGCCGCGTCGGCGCCGAGCGGGCGAATCTGCTGAACGTCGTCTGGCACAGCGTCACGCTGGGGGCGTCGGAAGGTCACAGCAGCCTTCTCGGTCTCGGCCGGGCGACGAACGTGCCGGTTACGTTAGGCGGGCGCCAAGACCCGCTCGAGCGCTTCCCGCACTACCGACCGACCGCGGTGGAGGAGACGTCGCGCCTCACACTGGTCGATGCCCAGGATCGCCGTCACGTCGGCGAGGGCCACGCCGTCGACGTCGCGTAAGACCGTCACCGCCCGAGCACCGGCTGACGGAAGGGTGGCGAGCGCCGTTCGGACCGCGGCGACAGCGGTGGGGCTGTTCGTGTCGCCGCGCCAAGGGGCGGGCGGCACCGCCCAATGGCCCTCCCAGCGATCGCCGACCGGGAGGAACCGTTCGGACGGCGCGCTCGCGAAGTCAATTGGTCCATCGTCGACGGCGACGCCGCTGGCCTGGCACAACTCCACGACGATGCGGCACAGCCACGTCCGCATGCGCTCGTCGTCGAGGGCGTCAGTCTCGCTCGAGCGTCGGAACGCCGTGCGCCATGCGTCGATGACGAGGTGATCGACATCCGTGGGCCCGAGCAGCGCCATCGCCAGCCGCCGGAGCCGCCCGTCGCATGCGTTCACCATGTGCACAAAGGCGGCCTCGTCGCCGGTGGCAGCGGCCTGGAGCGACTGGCTGAGCGGCACGGGCGATTGTTCAGCCGGCGAGCTTCGGCTCATGGTCCGGTTCGACGCTCAACAAGTCGAGACCGAGGTCACGGATGCGGTCGAGGACGCCGAAGAGGTGGGCTTGGTCTTCGATGACGCCGAACAGCGTCGTTTCCTGGCGGCCCGGGAGCACCTCCATTCCCAGGAAGGCGTCAGCGAACCGATCCGTGAGCCGGCCTCGTATTCGAATGTGGTACGGAGACCCTGCGACGGGCGGGCCGGAAGGCGCATTGCGCATCCACGTCAGTGTGCGGTTCGGCCCGTGCGCCGTCATCACCCCAGGGCGTCGTTCACCCGGGTGAAACGGGAGCGGTCACATGACCC
>DASXAI010000600.1:0-9403 GCA_036406775.1 Acidimicrobiales bacterium | reverse complement strand
CCGGCCGGGCCGCCGCCGACGATGCACAGGTCGTACAGCGGCTGTTCGGCCCGCGTGCGCAGGCCCAGGGCATCGGCGATCTCCAACGGCGACGGTGCCCGCAGCGGCTCCCGCTCTGGGATCAGCACCAACGGCAGGTCGGACGGTCCGGCCTGCGCCACTTCCTGGAGCCGTTCGGCTACGTCGTCGCGATCGAGGTCGAACCAGTGGTACGGGACGTGGTTGCGCGCCAGGAACGTCTTGATCTCATGGCTCTGCTCGGACCACCGATGGCCGATGACGCGCACGCTCCCCTCGTCGTCGGGATGGGCCTCGCGCCAGTCACCGAGGAGGTCGTCGAAGACGGGGTACAGCCGCTCCTGGGGCGGGTCCCACGGCTTCAAGAGGTAGTGGTCGAGACCGATGTCGTTGATGGCCTTGATGGCGACGTCGGTGTCGGCGTACGCCGTGAGGAGCACCAGCTTGGCTTCGGGCGCGAGCGGGCGCGCCTGCTCCAGGAACTCGACGCCCGTCATCATGGGCATCCTCTGGTCCGAGGCGATCAACGCCACCTGGCGGTCCCGCAAGGCGAACTCGGACAGGACGGTGATGGCCTCCGCCCCCGACCGCGCCGGCACGACCTGGAACTCGGCACCGTACTGGCGCCGCAGGTCCCGGGTGATGGCCTGCGAGACGGCCGCGTCGTCGTCGACGGTGAGAATCGCCGGCTTGGCCACCGCCGCCTGCTATCCGACCTTGCTGTTGTGGGCCCCGACGAGCGTGACCACGATCATGCAGGGTTCATCGAAGGGATTGCGCCAGGCGTGGCGGGTGCCGTTCTGCACGACGGTGTCGCCCGGGCCGAGCTCCACCGAGGCACCGTCGTCGAGCTCGAGCACCACCCGGCCCGACACCACGAACTCGTAGTCGACCGTCGCCGTGGTGTGCATGCCCGGTGCGTCGGGCTCCATGTGGGAGGCCAGGCCGGGGAGCGTCGCTTCGAACTCGGCCAGCGCGGCCTCCAGGTCGATGTCGGCCGGGCCGGCCGTCGACGCCGGTGGCAACGTGAACAGGCCGAAGCGGAAGCCGCCGACGGGAGGGAAGTACTGCTCGTGGGGCGGCTGCGTGCCGGCGTCGGGAAACCTCGATGCCTCGTCGCCACCCCACAGGCGGTGGAACTCGTAGCCGGGCAGGAGCGTCACCGTCACCGGCTCGACCTCCTCGTCACTGGCGAAGACCGCCTTGCCGTCGGAGCTGTGCCCGGTGACCACGCGCCTCACTCGCATGGCGGGACTGTACGACGGCGATTGGCCGCCGAGGAAGGCCGCGACACGCGGGCTCGCCCGGGCGGGCTGACTCGATCCGTCGATGTGACGGTTTTGCTCGCCTGAGGTGCATTTCCGTCACGTCGGCGCCGATGGCGGGCCGGCTGACTCGCCCCCGGTAACCCTGTCACACCCCGCCGGTAGGCTCCCCGCGGTGGCCTACCAGTCCCTCTACCGTCGGTACCGGCCGCGCCGCTTCAGCGAGCTGCGGGGCCAGGACCACGTCGTGCGCGCCCTGCGGAATGCGGTGCGCGACGACCGGGTCGGCCACGCCTACCTGTTCAGCGGACCGCGGGGGACAGGAAAGACGTCGGCGGCGCGAATCCTCGCCAAGGTGCTCAACTGCGAGCGCCCCGTCGACGGTGAGCCGTGCGGCGAGTGCCCGTCGTGCCTCGCCGTCGAAGCCGGCACCAGCTTCGACGTCCACGAGCTCGACGCCGCCTCGAACAACGGCGTCGACGCCATGCGCGACCTCATCGAGCGCACGATGCTGGCCACGCCGGGCCGCAACCGGGTGTACATCCTCGACGAGGTCCACATGCTGTCCCGGGCGGCCGAGGCGGCGCTGCTGAAGACGCTGGAGGAGCCACCGAGCCACGTCGTGTTCGTGCTCGCCACCACCGACCCGCAGAAGGTGAGCGACACGATCCGCAGCCGCACCCAACACCTCGAGTTCCACCTCCTGCCGGCCGAGGTGCTCGAGGGTCTGGTGCGCGACATCGCCAGCACCGACAGCCTCGACGTCTCGGCCGAGGCGCTCGACGCCGTGGTCCGCCAGGGCGCCGGCTCGGCCCGCGACACGCTGTCGGCGCTCGACCAGGTGATCACGGCGGGCGGCGTCATCGAAGAACAGGAACCGCTCGACGAGATCACCGAGGCCCTCATCGACGGCGACACCGGCCGCGCCCTGGCGGCAGTGGCCGCCGCGGTGGGTGCCGGCCGCGACGCGCGCACGCTCACCGAGCACCTCGTCGCCCACCTGCGCGACGGGTTCCTCTCGCTCATGAACCCCGACCTCGTGCAGCTGCCCGACCGGGCCGCCGTGGTCGTGGCCGACCAGGCCAAGCGGCTGGGCGCGGCCGCCACCGTGCGGGCGATGGAGGTGCTGGGCGAGACGCTCGTCGACCTCCGCCATGCGCCCGATCCGCGCTTGCTGCTCGACGTGGCGCTGGTGCGGCTCACCAACCGCGACGCCGACACCTCGCCGGCCGCGCTGCTGGCCCGCATCGAGCGGCTCGAGCGCGGCGGCCACGGGACGACCGGAGCCCCGCCGGCGGCGGCGCCACCGACGGCGTCGGCATCCTCGCCCACGGCGCCCGGCGGTCGAGCCGCTCTCGGCAGTCGCGCCCAACGCACGGCTGCGACGCCAGCGCCGGCCGAGGCCGAACCAGCGCCGAGCCCACCAGCAGCACCCGCACCGGCACCGGCTCCGGCGCCGGCGTCGTCCGACCCGATGCCGTCGCGCGACCTCCTCACCATCGCGTGGGCCGACCACGTCGTTCCCCGCCTGCGGGGGATGGCGCGGGCCCTGTTCCTGCCGGGCCGGTTCGTCGCGGCCGACGAGCACGGGGCCACCTTCGCCCTGCCGACCGCCCAGCAGATCACCAAGGCCGAGCAGTATCGCGACGAGGTCGAAGCCGCCTTGGCCGAGCACTTCCACCGGCCGGTCCCGTTGCGGCTGGTGGTCGATGGGCCCGAGGTGACGTCCGACGCCGCCCGCCCGCCCCTCGACGACGAGGTCGACCTGGCCGAGGTCATGGACGCGCCACCGGTCGACATGCCGAGCGGACTCGACCGGCTCACCGAGGCCTTCCCCGGCGCCGAGCTCGTGGAGGAGTCGTGACATGACCGACAACCCGGACATGGGCGACCTGCTGCGCCAGGCGATGGCGCTCCAGGAGCAGTTGGTGGCGGCGCAGGACGAGGCGCGCCAGCGCACCATCACCGGGCGGGCCGGCGGCGGGCTGGTTCGGGTCGTGATGACGGGGGGCGGCGACGTCCACGACGTCGAGATCGATCCCGAGGCCATCGACCCGACCGATCCCGAGTTACTGGAAGACCTCGTGCTGGCGGCGTTCCGCGACGCCCAGGAGCAGGTACGCCAGCTGCAGCAATCGGTGATGGGGGGCCTGCCCGGGCTCGATGCGCTCGGCCTGGGTGGGGGCCAACCCGAACCCGACTGATGCCCACCTACGCCACGCCGGTCCAGGCGCTGATCGACGAGCTCGGCCGGCTGCCCGGGATCGGCCCGAAGTCGGCGCAGCGCATCGCCTTCCACCTGTTGAAGCTGCCGGCCGAGGATGCCAACCGGCTCGCACGCGCCATCAGCGAGGCCAAGGAGCGGGTCACCTTCTGCGAGCGGTGCTTCAACGTGTCGGAGGGTCCGCTCTGCCTGATGTGCACCGACGACCGACGCGACCCGTCGGTGGTGTGCGTCGTGGAGGACGCCCGCGACATCGTCGCCGTCGAGAAGACGGGCGAGTTCCGGGGCCGCTACCACGTGCTGCTGGGCGCCATCAGCCCGATCGACGGCATCGGCCCGGAGCAGCTGAAGGTGCGCGAGTTGCTGGCCCGGCTCGAGCCGGAGGGTGTGCGCGAGGTCATCCTCTGCACCAATCCCAACATCGAGGGCGAGGCCACCGCCATGTACCTGGCCCGCCTGCTGAAGCCGCTCGGCCTCCGGGTGACCCGGATCGCCAGTGGCCTGCCCGTCGGCGGCGACCTGGAGTACGCCGATGAACTGACGTTGGGCCGGGCGCTGGAGGGCCGGCGCGAGGTCGACGCCTGACCGCGAACCTCAGGTTTTCACGCTGGGAAAACCACGCCGGACGTGGACAAACCAGCGTGAAACCGGGGGGCGGCGCCAAAAGCGAACCGGGGCGCCGCCCCTCGAGTTGGTAGCGGGCGGACAGGCCAACTCGATGGACGGCACCCCAGATCCTCGCCGGGGCGTGAGGGGGAGCACACGACCCGGCGTTGTTTCGATCACATTACGACGTTTGCGAACGCATGACAAGCCCACCCGCCGGATTCGCCCGATCGGGCAGCGTCACACCGTCCGAACGAGCAGCGCGTCGCCCTGGCCACCCCCGCCACACAGGGCGACGGCGCCGAGCCCACCGCCGCGTCGGCGCAGCTCGTGGAGGATGGTGAGGGCCAGGCGGTTCCCCGACATCCCGATGGGATGGCCGAGGGCGATGGCGCCACCGTTCACGTTGGTGACCTCGTCGGTGATGCCGAGATCGACCATTGAGGCCAGCCCGACGGCGGCGAAGGCCTCGTTGAGCTCGAACAGGTCGATAGCAGCGACGTCTTGACCGGCTCGGGCCAGCGCCGCCTTGATGGCCCGGCTGGGCTGGTGCAGCAGTGACACGTCGTCGGGCCCGGCCACCTGGCCGTAGGCGACGAACTCGCCGAGCGGCGCCACGCCGGCTCGCTCGGCGGCCGCCTTCGACATCATGACGATGGCGGAACTGCCGTCGGAGATCTGCGACGCGTTCCCGGCCGTAATGGCGCCGTTGCCGGCGAAGGCCGGCTTGAGCCCGCCGAGCGTCTCCGCGGTCGTGCCAGGGCGAACGCCTTCGTCGGTCTCGACCAGGATCGGCTCGCCCCTGCGCTGGGGCACCGGCACGGGGACGATCTCGTCGACGAAGCGGCCGTCCTTGATGGCCGCCGCCGCCCGCTCGTGGCTCTTGGCCGCCGCCTCGTCCTGGGCCTCCCGGCTGATGAGCTCGGCGTTGGCGTAGCGCTCGGTGCCGGCGCCCATCAGGCACGACTCGAACGCGCACCACAGCCCGTCCTGGATGATGGCGTCGAGCAGTTCGGTGTTGCCGTAGCGAAAGCCGGACCGGGCACCAGGCAGCAGGTACGGCGCGTTGGTCATGCTCTCCATACCGCCGGCCACCACGACGTCGGCCTCGCCGCTGGCGATCATCTGGTCGGCCAGGTAGATGGCGTTGAGCCCCGAGAGGCACACCTTGTTCACGCTGGTGGCGGGCACGCTCAGCGGCACACCGGCCTTGGCCGCGGCCTGGCGGGCCGGGATCTGGCCCTGGTTGGCCATCAGGACCTGACCCATGAACACGTAGTCGACCTGGTCCGGAGTGACGCCGGCTCGCTCGAGGGCCGCCTTGATGGCGATCCCGCCCAGCTCGACGGCGTTGAACCCGGCGAGAGCACCGGACAACTTGCCGATGGGCGTGCGGGCGCCGGCGACGAGGTACGAGCCAGGCATGGTTACCCCCTGGTAGCTCCGAATGTGGTCCGGTCAGTGTAGGGGTCGGTCCCCTGCCGTTTCACGCTGGAAGATCCACGCCCGACGTGGATGAACCAGCGTGAAACGCGAGCCGACGGCTGACCTTGGCCGCTCTTGCTACCGATCAGTAGTTTCGTGCGATGGAGCAGATCCGCGACGCCATCCTGCAGGGCGCGCCGGGGCCGGAGCTGGCGGCCCTGCCCGTGCCCGACCACTACCGCGCCGCGTTCGTCCGGCGTGAGGACGCCGCCATGTTCGAGGGCATCGACTCGGCGGACAAGGACCCTCGCAAGAGCCTCCACGTGGCCGACGTGCCGACCCCCGACCTGGCGCCGGACGAGGCCTACGTGGCCGTGATGGCCAGCTCGATCAACTTCAACACCGTCTGGACGAGCATCTTCGAGCCGCTGCCCACGTTCGGCTTCCTCGACCGCCTGGCGCGCGAGAGCGAATGGGCCGCCCGCCACGCCGCCGACTACCACGTCGTCGGGTCCGACGCCTCGGGCGTCATCGTGCGGGTCGGCTCCGAGGTCCGCGGCTGGAAGCCCGGCGACCGCGTCACCGTGCACTGCAACTACGTCGACGACCAGGACCCGTCGTCGCACAACGACTCGATGCTGGCCGCCAACCAGCGCATCTGGGGCTTCGAGACGAACTTCGGCGGCCTCGCCGACCTGGCCGTGGTGAAGGCCAACCAGCTGATGCCCAAGCCCGACCACCTCACGTGGGAGGAGGCCGCCGTCAACGCGCTGTGCAACTCGACCAGCTACCGCATGTTGGTCGGCGAGCACGGCGCTCGCATGAAGCAGGGCGATGTCGTGCTGGTGTGGGGCGCCACCGGCGGCATCGGCGGTTACGCCGTCCAGTACGTGCTGAACGGCGGTGGCACGCCGATCGGCATCGTGTCGAGCCCGGAGAAGGCGGCGCTGCTGCACGAGCTCGGCGTCGAGGCGGTGATCGATCGCAAGGCCGCCGACTACCGGTTCTGGTCCGACGCCAGCACGCAGGACGAGTCGGAATGGCGCCGCTTCGGCAAGGACATCCGGGGTCTCGTGGGCGAGGATCCCGACATCGTGTTCGAGCACCCCGGCCGCCAGACGATGGGCGCCTCGATCTTCGTGTGCAAGCGAGGCGGCACGGTGGTCACGTGCGCGGCCACGTCCGGCTACATGGTCGAGTTCGACAACCGCCACTTCTGGATGAAGCTCAAGCGGCTCATCGCGTCACACTTCGCCAACTACACCGAGGCGTGGCAGGCCAACCGGCTCGTGAGCCAGGGTCGGATCCAGCCGCTGCTGTCGGCCGTCTACCCGCTCGACGAGGTGGGCGAGGCGGCCCGCACGATCCACCGCAACGAGCACGAGGGCAAGATCGGCGTGCTGTGCCTGGCGCCGGGTGAGGGGCTGGGCGTCGACGATCCCGAACGTCGCGCCGCCGTCGGCGAGGACAAGATCACGCTGTTCCGTCGCTACGGTTCCTGACGTGATCCTCACCGAGATCGACCACGTCGCCATCGCCGTCAACGACCTCGAAGCCGCGATCGACTACTACCAGCGGGCGTTCGGCGCCGAGGTCGAGCACCGCGAGGTGGTGGAGACGGACGGAGTGGAGGAAGCCCTGCTGCGCGTGGCCGACAGCTACGTGCAGTTGCTCACGCCCACGCGGCCCGACTCCCCCGTGGCCAAGGCGATCGAGAAGCGGGGTGAGGGACTGCACCACGTCGGGTACCGCGTCGACGACTGCGCCGCCGCGCTGGCCGCGGTCGTCGCCGCGGGTGGCAAGCCGATCGACGAAGCACCCCGCCCGGGTTCGCGCGGCACGACCGTGGCCTTCGTCCATCCCAAGGGCAGCTTCGGCACGCTGATCGAGCTCGTCGAGGAGTGACCGACCCCTTCTACCGCCGTACCCTCACACGCCTCCTCGACGAAGGCGTGGCATCCAGCGACGACCGGATCGTGGTCGTCTGCGGCGGGCCGGTGGATCGCGACACGCTCGTGGATGCCGGCTTCACGAACGTGGTGATCACCAACCTCGACGAGCGGATGGTGGGCGACGAGTACGCGCCGTACACGTGGGACCGCCAGGACGCCGAAGCCCTCACGTGGCCCGACGACAGCGCCGACTGGGGCCTCGTCCACGCCGGCCTCCACCACTGCGCCTCGCCCCATCGGGCCCTCGGCGAGCTGCTGCGCGTCGGCCGCAAGGGCGCCATCGCCTTCGAGGCCCGTGACTCACTGCTGGTACGAGCCGGCGTCCGGCTCGGTCTCGTCGAAGAGTACGAGGTGACCGCCGTCGCCGCCAACGGTGGCGACTTCGGCGGCGTACGCAACGGCCCGGTCCCCAACCACGTCTACCGCTGGACCGAACGCGAGGTGCACAAGACCGTGCACTCGCTCCTGCCCGCGCATCAGCACGACATCCGGTTCCTCTACGGCGTGCGCGTGCCCACCGAACGCCTCGGGGAGGGCTGGCGCGGTGCACTCGGGCGCACGGCGGCCAGGGCGGCGCCGGTGATCGAGAAGGTGACGCCGCGCCAGGGCAACGAGTTCGCCTTCGTGGTCCGCAAGAACGTCAGGCCGCAGCCGTGGCTGCGCGATCGTTGAGCCTGTGACCGAGCGCAGCGAGGTCCAGAAATGCGGCCGTCATCGCCACGAAGTGGCGAGACGATCACTCGCCCCACCCGAAGGGTGCCCGCAGTGATCGTCCATCTGCTCGACGGCACCTACGAGCTGTTCCGCCAGCACTTCGGCCGGCCCGACCCCGGCGAGTACGGCGCCACCAAGGCCCTGTTGTCGAACACGCTCGGCATGCTGGCCGACGGCGTGACGCACCTCGGCGTGGCCTCTGATCACATCATCGAGAGCTTCCGCAACGACCTGTGGCCCGGCTACAAGACCAGCGCCGGCATGCCGCCCGAGCTACTCGCCCAATTCCCCGTCATGGAAGGGGCGATGGCGGCCATGGGCGTCACTGTGTGGCCGATGGTGGAGTGGGAGGCCGACGACGCCCTGGCCTCGGCGGCGGCCGTGGCCGATGCCGACACCCGCGTCGAGCGGGTGCTGATCTGCACGCCCGACAAGGACCTCGGCCAGTGCGTACGGGGCACTCGGGTGGTACAGCTCGACCGGCGCAAGAACGTCGTCTTCGACGAGGCCGGCGTCATCGCCAAGTTCGGTGTCCGGCCCGAGTCGATCCCCGATTACCTCGCCTTGGTGGGTGACTCCGCCGACGGCTACCCGGGCTTGCCGGGCTGGGGCGCCAAGAGCGCGTCGGCCGTCCTCTCGCGATACGGACATCTCGAGAACATCCCCGATCGCGCCGGCCAGTGGGACGTGCCCGGCCTGCGCAACGCCGCCGTCCTCGCCAAGACGCTCAGCGAGGAGCGCGAGCTCGCCGTGCTCTTCCGGCGGATCGCCACGACCGAGCTCGATGTGCCTGTTGGCACAGTCGACGAGTGGGAGTGGAAGGGACCTACCGACGCGTTCGCCGACATCTGCGAGCGCATCAACGCACCCAACCTCGTCAAACGGGCCACCGCCCTCGCCGCGAACCGCTGACGGCCGCCCGACGTAGTCACGTCTGGTCAGGCGTCACAGTGGGAACAATCCGCGTGCCTGTGACGTCCTACGTGTGTGAACATCGATGACGAGGTGACTGACATGAAGCCCGAGACGATGATCAGCCCGAAGATGCGAGACGGCGATGTGATCGAGGTCGATGGACCTCGTGGCGCCGTCACCGCCCTCGTCCTTCTCGTGAACGGCACGATGGCGATCCTCGACCTGTGCGACGGATCGACGCCGGTCGTGGTGGAGCTCGACGAGCTCGGCCCGTACCGCGTCTT
>DASXAI010000599.1:0-7165 GCA_036406775.1 Acidimicrobiales bacterium | reverse complement strand
CCACCCCGAAACGGTAGCGGTCAGCTGCTGAAGTGGCCGATCAACAGGTCGTTGAGGGCCGCCGCCTGCTCGGTGGGGATGAGATGCCCGCACGGCAGCTCGACGAGGCGGGCGCCGGCGATGCCGGCCGCCAACTCGCGGCTCTGCTCGATCGACGTCCAGCGGTCCTCGACGCCACCGACCACGAGCGTCGGTGCCGTGATCGAGCCGAGGCGGTCGGCGATATCGATGCGCTGATCCAGCTCGATCTGAGCGAGGGAGCCCGGCGCCAGCGCGAGGGTGGGGAGGAGGGCTTCGACGCCTTCGACGCCGAGCGCCTCGAATGACCCCGCCGTGAGCCCGTCGGCAAAGGCGTACCGTCCGAACAGCTCGGGATCGGTCTCGATGAGGCGCCGCCACAGGTCGAGGGTGAACCGGAAGCGGGCGTCGGTGCGCACCCAGCCGCACACCAGCGCCAGTGACCGCACCCGCTCGGGCGCCCTGGCCGCCATCGCGGTGGCCACGACGGCACCCAGCGACCACCCGGCCAGGTGGAACCGCTCGGCGCCGGCGTCGGCAGCGGCGGCCAGCATCTGCTCGACGATGTCGTCGAGCTCGAGCTGCTTGCCCGAGAACGAACTGGCGCCCGAGCCCGGCAGGTCGGGGCCGATCACCGTGAACCGCTCGGCCAGCACCGGCGCGACCTGCAGCCACGACGCCTCCGTCGACGAGGTCGTGCCGTGGACCAGCACCACCGGGTCGCCGCGGCCCTGCACGCTGTACGCGATGTCGACATCCCCCACTTGCACTGTCCCCATGGCCGGAACCTACGCGATGAGGGCGGCCCGGAAGAACTCGACGAGGTGGGCGAGGCGCTGGTCCAGCACGTCGGCGTCGAGCGGGTCGGCGTCGAGGAATCCTCCCAGGAGCGGAGCGTCGCTGAAGTAGCTCAGGATGGCGCCGTAGCCCGTCAGCAGGAGCTGCTGGGGATCGTGGGGCCGGAACGTGCCCGCCTCCATCTCGCGGGTGAGAAAGGCCACGGCCCGGTCGAACAACGGGCGGAGCACGCCGGCCAGGTCGATGCCGAGGTGGGCACCGCCGTCGATGGCCTCCCGCCGGATGAGCCGCACGAACTCCGGGCTCTCCTCGAAGAAACGGAACCCGGCGACGATGATGTACTCGACCTTGTCCCAGCCCCACAGCTCGGTGCCGGCCGCCCGTTCCACCCGGTTGAACCAGTCGGAGAGGGCCCGCTCGAACACTTCGAGGTAGAGCGCCTCCTTCGAGGGGAAATGGTGCAGGAGGCTGGGCCGGCGGATGCCGACGCCGGCGGCGATGTCGTTGAGGGAGGTGCCGTCGTACCCCTGCTCGGCGAAGCAGCGCAGGGCCTCGGCCAGGATGGCCTGGCGGGTCGACGGGTGCTCGACGACGGTGGCCACGCCGGTGGGGCGGCCCGACGACGAGGCAGCAGCGGCCATTGCCGCAGGCTAGCGCCGCGTCGCGCCTGCGGCCTACCGACCAGTAGGTAGCTGGTACCGTGCAGCGAATGGGCCCGCTCCCCTCCCCCGTGGCCGCCATTGTCGTGGGGCTGCTCGTCACGCAGCTCGCCAACCTCGCCACCACGGTCTACCTGCACCGCACCCTCTCGCACCGGGCCCTCAAGCTGGCGCCGCCGCTGGCGTTCGTCTTCCGGGTCATCGTCTGGATGACGGTCGGCATCAAGCCGCGGGAGTGGGTGGCCGTCCACCGCAAGCACCACGCCTACACCGACATCGAGGGCGACCCGCACTCCCCGGTGATGCTCGGCTGGGTCCGGGTCCAGCTCACGAACGCCGCCCTGTACCGGCGCGAAGCTCGCAACCCGGACACGATCGCCCGCTACGCCAAAGACCTCCCGCCCGACTGGTGGGATCGCCACCTGTTCGACCGGGCCTGGCTCGGGCTCGGGCTCGGGGTGGGCGTCCTGATGCTGCTCCTCGGGCCGGTGTGGGGCCTGGTGGCGGCGCTCGTACACGTGGTCGCCTACCTGTCGTCGAATGCCGCCGTGAACGCCGTCGGCCACCACTTCGGGCGCCGGCCCTACGAGAACACCGCCACCAACCTGGTGTGGCTGGCGCTCATCACGGCCGGCGAGGGCCACCACAACAACCACCACGCCGCCCCCACATCGGCCCGGCTGGGTCACAAGTGGTGGGAGATCGACTTCGGCTGGTGGGCCATCTCCCTCTTCCGGGCCGTCGGACTGGCCAAGGTGCGCCTCGAGCGCATCGTCTTCACCGGACCCAAGGACCGCGACCGCGTCGCCGCCTGATCGGGCGCTCTAGTGTCCGGGCACGATGCAGATCGTGTCGGCCCTGTTCGTCGAGAGCTTCAATCTGCGCGAGGCGCCCGGCCCCTCGACCCGTATCGACCTCTCCGGCGTGTTCTTCTCGATCGCGGCACCGGGGCCCGTGCCCGTGACGCTCGAGCCGCACCTCGTCGCCCTGGTGTGGTGCCCGCCCGACGAGTCGGGGCAGGGCGTGTTCGAGACCGTGTTCACCCGCGGCGACGACGAGATCGCCCGCAACGTGAGCCCCTTCACCGTCGAACCGGGCAAGTTCACGTACCGCTTGGTGCGGGGCCAGCTGTCGTTCGACGACTACGGCCAGATCCTCGCCAACTGCCGGATCGATCACGGTCCGTGGCACCTCGTCCCGCTCACCCTGCTGCCCCCGGTCGCCTGACGTGACCTTCGGGGCGTCCCTGTCCGAGCACCCGGTGGCGGCCCACGCCGTGGGCGATGCCGTCGGCCAGCTCCTGGAACAGGTGGGCGAAGAACCCGACCTCGCTGTCCTGTTCGTCACGGCCGATCACACCGGCGCCCTCGAGGACATCGTCCACGCCGTCGCCGAGATCCTGCGGCCGCGCGTGTTCGTCGGGGCCACCGCCAACGCTGTCGTCGGCGGCGGCCACGGCGTCGAGGACACGCCGGGCCTCTCCCTCTTCGCCGCGCGCCTCCCCGGTCGGGTCACGCCCGTGCGCCTCACCGCCGTGCGGGCGGGCGACGGCTGGGCCGTCGAAGGCCTCGACCACGAGGCGATGGCGACGGCCCGCAGCCTGCTGCTCCTGGTCGATCCGTTCACGTTCCCCGTCGACGGTCTGCTCGCCGATCTCCGCACGACGCACCCGAACCTCGGTGTCGTCGGCGGCCTGGCGTCGGCGGCACGCGGACCGGGCGGCAACCGGCTCGTGCTCGACGGCACGCTGCACACCCACGGCGCCGTCGGCGTGCTGCTCGACGACGCGATCGCACCCGACGTCGTCGTGTCCCAGGGCTGCCGTCCGATCGGCGAGCCGTTCATCGTCACCAGAGCCGAACGCAGCATCATCTTCGAGCTCGGCGGCCGGCCGGCCCTCGAACGGCTCATCGAGATCATCGACGGCCTCGCCCCCGACGAACGGGCGCTCGCGGCCCGGGGTCTGCACTGCGGCGTCGTCGTGAACGAGTACAAGGCGACCTTCGAGCGGGGCGACTTCCTGATCCGCGGCGTCCTCGGGGCCGACCGCGACGCCCAGGCCATCGCGGTGGGCGACGAGGTGCCGGTGGGCGCCACCATCCAGTTCCAGGTGCGCGACGCCGAGACCGCGGGTGAAGATCTCATCGGCTTGTTGAGCGGGCACGACGCCGACGCCGCGCTGATGTTCACCTGCAACGGTCGGGGCGCGGCGATGTTCGGTGACGCCGACCACGACCCCGCCATCCTGCAGGACGCCTTGGGACCCTTGCCGGCGGCCGGCATGTTCTGCGCCGGCGAGTTGGGGCCCGTAGGTGGGCGCAACGTGCTGCACGGCTTCACCGCATCGATCCTGTTGTTCAGCGAACGTTCGGACCGCCGCCCCGAAACAGCCCTCTAGGCTGGATCGCGCCGGCCCACCACCCACACGGGGAGGACTCGATGGACCCGATCGAGCAGGAGGCGATCCGCCTCGTACGGGGCTACAGCATGGATGCTCCCCGCCGGGCCAACTCGGGCCATCCCGGGACCGGCATGGCGCTCGCGCCCCTGGCCCACGTGCTGTACGGGCGAGTGATGCGCCACGACCCCGCCGACCCGAACTGGCCGGACCGCGACCGCTTCATCCTGTCCAACGGTCACGCCTGCATCCTGCAGTACTCGTACCTCTACCTGTGCGGCTACGGGCTGGAGATCGAGGACCTGATGCAGTTCCGGGAGTGGAGCTCGCGGACGCCCGGGCATCCCGAGCGGCTCCACACGCCCGGCATCGAGGTCACCACCGGCCCGCTCGGGCAGGGGTTCGCCAACAGCGTCGGCATGGCGATGGCCGAGCGCATCCTGCGCCATCAGTTCGGTTCAGAGGTGGTCGACCACAACATCTTCGTGATCGCCGGGGACGGCTGCCTGCAGGAAGGCGTCAGCCACGAGGCGGCGTCGCTGGCCGGTCACCTCGGCCTCGGCAAGATCGTGGCGATCTACGACAACAACCACATCACGATCGACGGCAGCACGTCGCTGTCGTCCAGCGACAACCCGGTGCAGCGCTTCGAGGCGTACGGCTGGCACGTCAACGACATCGGCGACGCCTTCAACGACGTCGACACGATCGAGACGGCGATCCGGGGCGCCATGGAAGTCGACGACCGGCCATCGCTGATCGTGCTGCGCAGCCACATCGGCTGGCCGTCACCGGAGTTCACCGACACGGCCAAGGCCCATGGCGACCCGTTCCCGCCCGAGGAGATCGCCCGCACCAAGGAGATCCTGGGCCTCCCGCCCGACAAGGACTTCTACGCGCCACCGGAGATCGTCGACGCCTACCGGGCGCGGTGCGCCGAACGGGGCGCCGCCGCTCGCGCCGAGTGGCAGGCCCGCTTCGACGGCTGGGAGAAGGACCTGCCCCGGTTCCAGCTGGGCGAGAAGCTGGCCACCCGCCAGGCCATCCAGAAGGCTGTCAACGCCACCCACCCCAAGATCCCGGGCATCGTGGATGGTGCCGCCGACCTCACCGGCAACACCGGCACCATCCTCGAGGGCGCCGACATCCAGTCGCCCGAGCACCCCGGCGGACGCCAGGTCCACTACGGCATCCGTGAGCACGGCATGGCGGCCGCCCTCAACGGCATGGCGGCCCACGGCGGCGTCATCCCGATGGGTGGCACCTTCTTCGTCTTCAGCGACTACTGCCGGCCCGCTGTTCGCCTCGCCGCCCTCAGCATGGAGAAGTCGATCTTCGTCTTCACCCACGACTCCGTCGGGCTCGGCCAGGACGGGCCGACCCACCAGCCCATCGAGCACCTGGCGGCGCTGCGGGCCATGCCCCACCTCCAGTTGATCCGCCCGGCCGACGCCAACGAGACGGCCGAGGCGTGGCGCATCGCGGTGGAGACCGACGGCCCCACCGCCCTGATCCTCACCCGGCAGTCGGTGCCGGTCGTCACCGACGGCACCGCCGTCGAGGTCGGCGCGGCCGTCGTGCACGACGTCGACCAGCCCCGCATCGTGCTGATCGGCACGGGCAGCGAGGTCGCCGTGTGCCTCGACGCCGCCAAGATCCTCGAGGAGACGGGCGTGGCGGCCCGGGTGGTGTCGATGCCGTCGTGGGACCGCTTCGCCCGCCAACCCGACGAGTACCAGCGCGACGTGTTCCCGGCCGGCGTGCCGCGGTTGTCGGTGGAGGCGGCGGCCACGTTCGGGTGGTCGCGCTGGGCCGACGCCTCGGTGGGCATCGACCGGTTCGGCGCCAGCGCCCCGGGCGAGATCGTGCTGGACAAGTTGGGGATCAATGTCGACAACGTCGTGGCCCACGCCACCGCCCTCCTGGAAGGAGCGTCGTGATGGACCGTCTCATCCGCCTGTACGAAGAGTTCGGCCAGAGCCCCTGGCTCGACAACCTCAAGCGGGGGTACCTCACGTCTGGCGAGCTGACGCGCCTGCGCGAGGGCGGCATCCGCGGCCAGACGTCGAATCCGACGATCTTCCAGAAGGCGATCGAGGGCTCGGCCGACTACGACGACCAGTTCCGCGAGCTCGTCAAGAGCTCCTCGTCGATCGTCGACGACTACTGGGCGATGGTGCTGCGAGACATCAACGGCGCCCTCGACGTTTTCGCCCCGTTGTATGAGGGAGCCGACGGGGGCGACGGCTTCGTGAGCGTCGAGGTGGCGCCTGATCTGGCGTCCAAGACGCAGGGCACGATCGCCGCGGCCCGTCATCTGCACGAGACGATCAACCGGCCCAACCTGATGGTGAAGATCCCGGCCACCGCCCAGTGCGTGCCCGCCATCCACCAGATGATCAGCGAGGGCCGCAACATCAACGTCACGCTCATCTTCAGTCTCGAGCGCTACGGCGACGTGATGGAGGCCTACATCTCGGGCCTGGAGACCTACTCGGGCGACCTTTCGCGCGTGGCCAGTGTGGGGTCGTTCTTCATCAGCCGGGTCGACACGGAGACCGACCGGCGCCTGGAGGCCATCGGCAGCCCCGAAGCGCTGGCGCTCCGGGGCAAGGCGGCCATCGCCCAGGGGAAGCTCGCCTACCGGCAGTTCCGCCAGGCCCACTCCGGGCCGCGGTGGGAGGCGCTGGTGGCCCGGGGCGCCCGTGTGCAGCGGCCGCTGTGGGCATCGACGTCGACCAAGAACCCGGCCTACCCCGACACGTACTACGTCGACAACCTCATCGGCCCCGACACGGTCGACACGCTGCCCGATGCCACCATCACGGCCTTCAGCGACCACGGCACGCTCGCCCAGACGGTCGACAAGGACGTCGACGAGGCCGACGCCACGTGGAAGGCGCTGCACGACGTGGGCGTCGACATGGCCGACGTGGCCCGCACCCTCGAGGAGGAGGGCGTGGCCTCGTTCGAGAAGAGCTTCGACGAGTTGATCTCCGCCCTCGAGACCAAGGCCTCGTCACTGCGGGCCGAGTAGCGGGACTCGGGTGGCGCGACGTCCGTCCGCCGCGCCACCCAGGTGTCCCACCAAGACACGCCGGGTGTCCGTCCACCCGGCTTCGAGCACCGGCGGGGGGCCGGTGGTGGTTCCCGCTCGAAGGGTGCGCCTTTCTCGACGCTCATGGAGGAGACGCCGACGCGGCCCGAACATGATGCCGTTCCCGCCTCTTTTTCGAACTGACGCGCTGAAACGCCCTATACGACGCTTATCGCGCACCGGTTCAATGTTGAG
>DASXAI010000598.1:0-4512 GCA_036406775.1 Acidimicrobiales bacterium | reverse complement strand
CGCCTCGACCGAGCCCACCGGGTGGCCGCCGAGCTCGACGATGCCCGCCGTGGGTTCCAGCAGGCCCGCCGCCATCCGCAGGAACGTCGTCTTGCCCGAGCCGTTGTGCCCGATGAGGACGACGGACTGGTGCTCGGGGATCGTGAGGTCGAGGGGGGCCAGCGCCGGCAGGTCGCCGTACTCCTTGGTGAGCCCGGCGGCCCACAAGACCGCGCCCGTCGGTCGCTTGGGGGCGGGCGGCGCCTTCTTGGCCGCGGCGTCAGCCGACGTCGACTTGGTGGCCTTCTGCGCCGGCGCTTTCACCGGCTTGGCCGGATGCGCCGGTCGGGTCGCGCTCGACCCCGTGGGCTTCGGGTGGGTGCGACTCATCAGTTGGTTCCTCGTCTGGCGGCCTGTCGGTCTTTCGCCGCTTGCTGTCCCTCTTCCATATAGCGCTTCCACCATGCCTTGGCCGGCTCCCGGAAGCGAAGCCAGGCCACAGTGAAGGCGGCCACCAGCAAGGCGCCCACACCGGCCTGGGTGGCGGCCGGGATCGGTGGGTTGCCGTTGGTGAAGGCGCGCCGCGCCACCACGATCGGCAGCGTGCCGATGAGGGCCACGATCAGCGGCCACGCCGTGCGGAACGCGAGCTTCATGCCCGCGACCTCGGGCGGGAGGAGCTGGCCGTCCTTGAACGGCTCGGGGGCGCCCATCACCGTGGACAGGACCGCACCGGCGGTGCCGCACCAGGCGACCGGCAGGAAGACGACGGCGGCCAGCTCGATCGACTCGGTGGTCCGGTTGATGGCGACGGCCACCGCCGCGCCGATGAGGCCGAGCAGCGCGGCCACGACGGCCGGCGCGGCGGCGTGCCGCCACAGGAGGTCACCCCGTTCCATCGGGATGGAATCGGTGTGGTCGGGCTGATCGATCTCTTGCGACAGCGGCTCGATGATGTCGAGCCCGGCGAGGTAGGAGCAGATGGCGCCCACGAGCACGAGAGGCGTGGTGCCGTGGTAGGCCGCACTGAGGGCCACGGCCGCGCCCGCCGCCAAGACCAGCAGGCGGCCCACGCGCACGATCGGGAACCGGAGCAGACCGTGCCAGCCGCGGCGCCACACGACGAAGCGGCTGCGGCCGGGAAGGGTGAACCACGGGCGGTTGCGGGGTCGGTCCTGGGCGAGCTGGCGGCGTAGCACGATCACGGTGCGGAGGTCCTGCACCGTCACGGCGAACCGCAGTTGCCCGACCAGTCCGGTGCGGCGCTCGGCCGCCTCCAAGGAAACCGAACCCAGACGGCTCAAGCCGAAGGCGGTGATGAGCAGGGCGCCGATCGGACCGGCCAGGTCGATCCAGTGGACGCGCAACGGCCAGAGAAAGAGGCTGCCGAACGTCGTGGTGGGAGCGGCCACGTAGCCAGCCACGTCGGCCACGGCCCAGCCGAGGACGGCCGCGCCGAGCAGCGTCGCGAGCCACGGTCGCATCCGGATGCCGGAGGCGACCAGCGCGCAGCCGATCACGAGCACGGCGATGGAGGCGCCTGCCGCCGCGCCGCTCGCCGCCCATTCGAAGCCGTTGTCGCCGAGGCGGCGCCAGGCCAGCACGCCGCCGATGGCGCCGACGACGGCGCCGAGGAAGGCGGTGAACCGGATCTGACGGAGGGCGGGGCCGATGAGGGCGGTGCGCCGGGAGATCGGTGCCAGCAGCGTGTAGCGCACCTCGGCCGGCTCGACGGCGAGCGGACCGCCCCGGCTGCCGGACCGCAGGCCGAGGGCCACGGCGGCGGCGGCCACGAGACCGATGGCGGCCGGGCCGTGTTCGAGAAGGTCAGCGAACCCGGCGGGCGACGGCCGACTGTCGCCGAGCCAGCTCGAGACGACCAGGACGACGACGAGACCGACGATGCCCGTCAGGTAGGCGCGGTAGGCCGCCTCGAACCAGTCGAGGTCGCGCAGACGGTTGCGTCGACGTTGGCCGCGCAGCTCTCGGAGGGTGGCTGCACCGACCGATGGCGAGTCGGCCACGGCTGACGACGCTACTCCGGCGGCCGAAATACCGGTCAGTCGCCCGTGGCCGCGGGGCGGTCCGGGTCCGCCGACCAACCCGACCACGAGGCGACGTACAGCCGGGCCCCGGTGAAGCCGGCCCGCTCGAGGGCGGCGAGGTTGGCACACGCCGACACGCCCGAACCGCAGTAGGCGACGAGCGGCGCGTCGGGACGGACGCCGAGCGCCTCGAACCTGGCCCGCAACGCCTCGGGTGCGAGGAACCGGCCCGTGGCGGGGTCGAGGTTGGCCGTCCAGTGGGCGCTGCGGGCGCCGGGGATGTGCCCGGGCCGGGGGTCGATGGCGTCGCTGTCGCCCCGGAACCGCTCGTGGCTGCGGGCGTCGAGCGCAGCGCCGGTCCGCGCCGCCGTCGCCGCCTCGTCGGCGTCGGCGAGGGCGTCGGCCGGCCACGGACGCGGCTCGAAGGCGGCGGGTGATCGGACGGGAGCGGGGCCGGTCTCGAGCGCGCCGGGCCACGCCCGCAGGCCGCCGTCGAGAAGGACCGCCGCGTGCCCGGTGACCCGCAGCATCCACACCAGCCGACCGGCGGTGCCGCCGCCCGAGTCGTCATAGGCCACCACCACGTCGTCGCCGCCGATGCCGAGCCGGGTCATCGCCGCCGCGAACTGCTCTGGTGTCGGCAGGGGGTGACGCCCTTCGGTCGGGTCGTCGGGCGGGGCCGACAGGTCGTCGTCGAGATCCACGAACACCGCGCCGGGGATGTGGCCGGCGTCGTACGCGGCCCGGCCGTCGCGCCCGTCGAGGTACCAGCGCACGTCGGCCACCACCACGCCGGCCCGGTGGTCCGCGAGCCAGTCGGCGTCGACCAGTACGTCCACGGCGCGCAACCTACCGCCGAGGCCCTCTCTCCCGTCGATGTGACGGTTTTCGACAATAGGTGTCAATTTCCGTCACATCGGCGGAAGGTGAGCGTTCCGCGAGAATGGGTCCCCGTGTCGACCGAGACGGCCCAGGTGTTCTTCACGCTCCTGGCCATCGTGGCCGCCGCCACCACCGTCTCGCTGATCGGGTGCCGTCTGCTGGCGTCGAGGAGTGCGGGCGCCCGGACCGTCGTCGCCGCCTTCTCCGGGCCGGCGCTGGTGCTGGCGGCAGTGGTGGCGGCCACGTGCATGGCCGGCAGCCTCTACTTCTCCGAGGTCGCCGACTTCGTGCCGTGCACCTTGTGCTGGTACCAGCGCATCGCCATGTACCCGCTGGTCGTGATCCTCGCCATCGCCGCCGTGCGACGGGACCGGGATGTGTGGCGCTACGTCGTGCCCCTCGCGGGTATCGGCGCCGCCATCTCCACGTACCATTACCTCGTCGAGTGGTTCCCAGAGGCGGACTCCGGCGTCTGCAAGTCGACGGTCCCCTGCACCTTCGTCTGGTTCAGGGAGTTGGGATTCGTCAGCTTGCCGTTGATGGCGCTGTGCGGCTTCGCCCTCATCATCACCCTCGTCACGCTCCCCCAGGAGGAAGCATGACCACCAAGCCGAAGGCCAGCGCCAAACCGAGGCCCGGCGCGGCGAAATCGGCGTCGGCGCGCCCGACATCGCCGGCGAAGCGCTCCGGCTCGGGGCGAGGCGCGCTGATCGCACTCGCCATCGCGGCCGTCGTCGTCATCGCCGCTGTGATCGCCGTCATCGCCACCCGCTCCGACGACGCGTCGGCCGGGCCCCAGACCTACCCCGTCACCGTCTCGGGCCCGCCCCTCGCGACCTTCCCCGAGCAGCCGGGTGCCACCGATCCGGCCATCGGCCAGACGCCGCCCACCCTCACGGGCCAGTCGCTCTTCGACGGCAGCCCGCTCACCATCACCCCTGGCGGCGGCTCGCCCCAGATGATCGTGATCCTCGCCCACTGGTGCCCGCACTGCCAGCGTGAGGTACCGGTGCTCGTCGACTGGCTGAACTCCGCGGCCAAGCCCGCCGACCTCAAGGTCACCGCCATATCCACCGCGTACAACCTGTCGTCGGACAACTCGCCGGCCTCGACGTGGCTCACGAAGGCGAACTGGCCGACTCCGGTGATGGCCGACAGCGACAACAGCGACGGCGCCAACGCCTACGGGTTGCGCTACTTCCCGTATCTCGTCGTGCTCGGACCCGACGGCACGGTGAAGGGCCGTACCACGGGCGAGATGACGACGGACCAGATCACCCAGTTCGTGAACGGGGCGCTCGGGCGCTGAGGACGCGCTCGGCGGCGTGCCAGCCGCACATGCCGTGGGCGCCGGCGCCCGGCGGCGTCGACGCCGAGCACAGCCACACGTCAGGCAGCGGCGTTCGGTACGGATCGACGACGCCCCACGGACGCAGCACGAGCTGGCCCCGGCCCAGTGAGCCGCCGGCGATGTCGCCGCCGACGTAGTTGGGGTCGTAGGCCTCGAACTCCATCGCCGTCTTGACCCGCTTCTCCACGATGAGGTCGCGCCAACCTGGCGCGAACCGGTCGAACTGGGCCTCGATGCGATCCGACTCGTCGGCCG
>DASXAI010000597.1:0-12997 GCA_036406775.1 Acidimicrobiales bacterium | reverse complement strand
TCACGATCCCCACGGTCGACCTCACCAACCGCGCTCACTACCCGGCGCTGCTCAGCGCCCTGTCTCAATACGACCGCGCTGCGCTCGTTGATGAACACGGGGCCGTACGGACTGTCGCCGTGCACCTCCGAACGTCGGAGCGGTCACGTCGCGACATCGCCCCGTTTCGCGGCACACGCCACACGTCGGCCCTCCGCTTCTCCTCCGACGTGCCCAACGCGGCCGTGTTCGTCGTGTCATCGAACGGCTCGCTGTCGGTCTTCTGGCAGGGTCGACGCCTCGACACGAGCTGAGCGCCACTCAGGACCGGCGCCGGCACCTTCGACGGGATCTTCGTCACCGGCATCGTCGCCGTGCTTCTGGCTGCATTGTAGCGGAGCCGGACGGCCCGACGTTGGTCCTGATCGTGTCGTGACGTTCGTACCTGTCCCTCGAGGCCGCACAAGAGCATCCTCGACACAGGGTGACCGACGGACACCCGAGCAGGCGAGAAGGAGGATGACCAATGGCGTTCATCCCGAAGCTGGCGGTGGCACTCGCCGTCACGGTCACGTTGGCCCTTGGGTCCGGTCGAGCACCGGCCGGGGCCGACGCCTCTTCCGATGGCATCGGAGCAGTGGTACCTGCCTGTCCCCCGCCGACGACGGCCCCCACCACCACAACACCCACAGCACCGCCGCCCACGGTCGCACCGCCCACAGTGGCTCCGCCCACGCCAGCGCCGACGACCGCAGTGCCTGTCACGCCCCCGCCCACAACGGCCCTTCCGGTACTCCCGACGCCGTCGACGGAGGTGGCCGCTCCGGTGACAACGGCGGCACCCGTGGTCGAGGCATCCACGGTGGTTCACGCTGCGCCGGTACCGCGGACGTTGCCGTCGACCGGATCGTCGCCGACCGTCACACTCGTGTTGGCGGCGGCCGCACTCACGTTCGGCACGGGAATGCTGCTGGTCGTGCGGCGGCGTGCGGGATGAAGCACATGGACGAGGAGGTCTGATCGCGATGAGAGTCAGTGACTTGATGCACACGCCGGCGGTGACATGCACGCCGACGGCAACGGTGAGTACCGTCGCACAGCTCATGGCAGCTCGCAATGTCGGGAGCGTCGTCATCATCGACAACGTCGGCGAGGTGGCCGGCATCGTGACCGACCGCGACATCACGGTGCGGGGCGTCGCCCACGGCCGCTCCGGAGACATCCCGGTCGAGGCGCTCATGACGAGAACAGTGGCGTCGGTCGAGCCGGGTGCGGACGTGTCTGACGCCGCGGCCACAATGATGAAACGGGGCGTCCGACGTCTACCGGTCGTCGACGAGCAGGGTCACGCCCATGGCGTCGTGACGCTGGACGACATCATGCGCAACGTCGCACGGCAGGCCGATGAGGTCGGCGACCTGCTGCTGGGGCAGGCGACGCACCTCTCCGTCGGACCTTGAACGGCCCTGGCTCGGCTCCGGAGGCGATCCGGACGCAGTGTCTGTCATGCCGAGCGTGCCGCCCACCGATCGAGAATTCCTTCGCCCTGGACGTAGGCGAGGTCGTAGCACCGACGCGCTCGATCGGTATCGAAGAGCTGGTCGGGCCGTCGAGCCAGGGTCGAGATGGCGTGGTTCGGTCGAATGAGCCAGACCTCGGCACCCGAATTGGCACGGCTCCAGGTTCCCATCTCACGGCGCAGCATCGACTCCACCATCGAGCCGCTCGGGCCGAACATCGGTCCCGCCATCGGAGCAACAACGAGCAGATGATCGGCGGGCGAGGCGAGATCGCACGACGTGAACGACCGGACGCCGCCATCTACATACCGGTACGTGCCGATGCGTTCTGGCGCGAGCAGCCCAGGGACGGCCGCCGACGCCGCAACCAGCTTGGCAACCGGATGATCGGCGGCTGACAAGACGTACCGGCGCAACAACGGCAACCGGCACACGACCACCCGGATGGTCGGCGCGCGGGACTCACCGAAGAGCGTGGTCGCCACCTCCCGCAGTCGGCCCGGGCGAGGGTCAGGCACCCGGGGGATCCCGTCCTTCAGCACGTCGATGGCGTTCGACCAGCGCACGCCGAGGGCGACGCCCGCGGCCGCCCACGCTCCTGCTGACGTGCCGATGGCGGGAGCCGTCGCCAGTGAGACACCGCCGTCGACGAGCGCTTCGGCGACACCGAGGACGTAGGCGATGCCGAACAGGCCCCCGCCGCCATAGGCCACCGCGAGCGGGACCCGTTCACCCGCGATCGACAACGCACGCCGTGCCACGTCAGAGGTTGGGCGACAGCATCGCGAGGTGGGCGTAACCGCTGCGGTCGGCAGCCGTGCTGCGCCAGAGATGCTTGACCTGGCGATACTCGTTGTACCCGATCTCCGAGAGTTCCCGGCCGACACCAGACTGCTTGTAGCCACCGAACGGTTGCGTGACAGTGATGCCGTGGTAGTCGTTGATCCACACCATGCCGGTGCGCATTCCGGCTGCGACTCGATGGGCACGGTCCAGGTCTGTGCTCCACACACCGCCACCGAGGCCGTAGATCGAGTCGTTGGCGACCGCGATCGCCTCCTCGTCGCTGCGCACCTTGATGAGGCAGAGTACGGGGCCGAAGATCTCCTCTCGGGCGATGTGCATCGTGTTGTCGCCCTCGAAGATCGTGGGCAGATAGAACGCCGTGACGTCGAGGCCCGGCGCCAGCCCAGTCGGATGGTCGCCGCCACACCGCAGGGTGGCCCCCTCGTCCAGGCCGAGCTTGACGTAGCGCTTCACGGTGTCGACCTGCGCCGGCGCCACCAGGGGACCGAGATCGGTGGCCATGTCCAGGTTGTCACCGATCACGAGCTTCGGAACGCGCTCGAGGAGAAGCGCGAGGAACTCGTCGTAGACATCGGCGTGCACGAGGGCGCGTGTGCCGCTCTCACAGACCTGGCCGTTGTGGAAGAACGTGCCCCACAGCACACCCGAGGCCGCAAGGTCGAGATCGGCGTCGTCGAGCACGATGTTGGCGGACTTTCCACCGAGCTCCAGGGTCACTTTCTTGACGGTCGCCGACGCCAGCTGCATGATCCGCCGGCCGACTTCGGTCGAGCCGGTGAACGCCACCTTGTCCACCATTGGGTGCGAGGCCAGTACCTCACCAACGCTCCCGCCGGGCCCCGTCACCAGGTTGACCACCCCGGGCGGAATCCCCGCTTCCTCGCAGGCCTTCACGAGCTCGATCGCCGAGAGCGACGTCAAGCTAGCCGGCTTCAGCACGACGGTGTTCCCGGACGCGATCGCAGGTGCCACCTTCCAGCTCGCCATCAGGAGTGGGAAGTTCCAGGGGATGATGCCGGTGCACACCCCGTAGGGCTCGCGTCGAATGGCGCTGACCGCCGGAGGGAACGGGCTCTCGCCATGGGCGTACTCGTCGGGCTCCGACTCCGCACACCCGGCGAAGAACTGGAACGAACCGACAGCTCCGGGGACGTCAGCGAACAGTGCCTTCTTCATCGTGCCGCCGCTGTCGCGAGCCTCGATTTCGGCGATTTGCTGCTGGCGTGAGTCGATCAACTCCGCCACTCGACGCAAGATCCCGGCCCGCTCGGCGCCGTCCATCCTCGGCCACGGCCCCTCATCGAAGGCGTGCCGGGCGGAGGCGATCGCTCTCGCGGTGTCCGCAGGCGAGGCTTGAGCGACGTCGCCGATCTGTGCACCCGTCGACGGGGCGAACGTCGGGAAGGTGGCGCCGCCCGCCGCGTGCACCCACTCACCGTCGATGTAGAGCTGCGTAGCCATGTCGACCTCCGTGGGCTCGACCGGCGCGTTTCCGAGCCGTGATCGTCGGAGTCGACGATGAGCCGAGGACGTCCCCGCGGC
Source organism: Acidimicrobiales bacterium (assembly GCA_036406775.1). Taxonomy (GTDB): domain Bacteria; phylum Actinomycetota; class Acidimicrobiia; order Acidimicrobiales; family Ilumatobacteraceae; genus DASXAI01. The sequence continues at coordinate 9,149 of DASXAI010000597.1, read as the reverse complement.
AAGGGCCGAAGGTCCTGCCGGTCCGGACACAGCGCGACGGCGGATGTGCGCCCCGGTACAGCCCTTCGGCGGTCAGTCCGGCGGAAGCTCCCAGCGGACAGTGGGGAACCGGCCGAAGTCGTTGTCGAATGACACGATCGTGCCGCGATGTTCAACGGCGAGGGCCGCCAAGTGCGCGTCGTTCACGAGGTTGGCGCCCACCCCGAAGGGAGCGAGGAGGTTCCGCACCATGACGGGATGGTTGGGGGTCGGCTCGACGACTACGGCCGGCGGGGCCGCGAGCCAAGCGTCGACTCGGTCCATCGCCTCATCGACGGTCAACGGAGCTGGAAAGAGGCCGGTCTTCGTGCTCAGCCGCACGAAGGCGAGCAAGGCCACCCAGGAGAACGCGACGGTGTCATCGCCCGACAATGCGCTGTCGAGCCAGCGTCGAGACCGATCGTGATGGCGAGCGGACGAGTTGACTGCGTACAGAAGGATGTTGGCGTCGACCAGTTTCACGAGGCCGACTGCATCTTGCGAAGAAGTTCGTCGTCCTCGAGGTCGCCAGCAACCTGGAGCGCCCGGTCGAGACTCACCGTGCTCTCGCCCAGGGCCGCTGTCGCCGTCCGGAATGGGCGGCGCTTCGCACCGGCGGACGCGCCGCTACGGATGGCGTCGTTGACCGCCTCTTTGAATGACATTCCCCGCTCCCGCATGCGTCGGCGGATGATCTGTTCGGTATCCGGATCGAGCGTGACCGTCGTACGCACGTTGAGCATCATAGCATCATGCCGACTGATGCATGATGCAGCAGCGTTGGCGCGGGTCAGAGAAGGCCGTCGAGCTCGCTTCTCGGCTGCCGTCGCATCAGCCGGAGGACAACCTCGTCCGCCGTGAGGCGGCCAGCGAGCAGATCACCGACGGTCTCCGAGATCGGCATCACCACGCCCTGGCGTCGCGCCAGCCGAAGGGTGCCGGAAGCCGTCTCGACTCCTTCGGCCACCGAGGTCATACCGGCCAGGATGTCGCCAATGGGCCGCCCCTGCGCGAGTTGCTCACCGACATAGTGATTCCTGCTCCGCTGACTGCTGCAGGTCGCGATGAGGTCGCCGTTGCCTGCGAGACCGAGGAACGTCAAGGGATGGCCACCCACCGACACGCCGAGCCGGCTCAGCTCGGCCAGTCCGCGGGTGATCAGCGCGGCCTTGGTGTTCATGCCGTATCCAAGCCCGTCGGCGACACCCGCGGCGATGGCGATGACGTTCTTGACGGCGCCACCGATCTCACAGCCGGCAACGTCCGAGCTCGTGTAGATGCGCAATCGGTCGCTCATTAGAAGGTGCTGGACAGTGTCGGCGCATTCGGTGTCGACGAACGCCACACAGGTCGCCGAAGGGTGGCCGGCCATCACCTCCGTCGCGAGGTTCGGTCCGCTGAGCACACCGATCGAGTTCGGATCGTGCTCGGGAAGCGCCTCGCTGAGCACCTCCGTCATCCGCTTGCCGGAGCCGACCTCGATGCCTTTCGCCACGCTCAGGACGAGGCACCGAGGAGGAATCCACGGAGCCGCCCGCGCGACGACGTTGCGCAGAAAGCGTGATGGTACCGCCACGACAACGAGCTCGGCCCCGTCCAGCGCCTCGGCGAAATCGGCGGTGACCTCGAGAGCGTCGGGGAGCGCGAAGCCGGCGAGATACGGGGTGTTCTCGTGGCGCTCTCTGATCGCGGCCACGACCTGTGGTTCGAGCGCCCACAGTCGGGTGGCACAGACAGTCGCCGCGAGGGACGCCACTGTGGTGCCCCACGCACCAGCGCCGAGCACGGTCACCCGCACGGCGCCTATCCAGACCCGTCCGGGAGCGGTCGCTTGAGGAGCACGACGGGATGGGCGAGCCGCATCTCGCTGACGCCCCATGTCGTCACCATCGCGACCGCTTCCCAACCCTCGGCACCCAGTTGGTTGAGCGCCTCGAGGTCCCTCTTGAACTTCGTGAAGTCAAGGGTCATGTACTCCCAACGTGCCATTGCAGCTCCTCCGTAGCTCGTCAACGCGCCAGAGCGGGACCGCCGTGGAGGACGGTCCCGCTCTGTGCGAACCGGTCAGGCCGGCTGGGGGGTGGGTGAACCCGCCTTGTCGACCGGTGCGAAGGCCTCCGACTTGGAAGTGCGGAAGGCGTGGACGAAGCCGGCGATCGACGCCACGAACAGGACGAGGGCGGCGATGAAGCAGACCCACGACGCCTGCATGGCCTTGTCACCGAAGATGCTGAAGCCGTAGCTGGTCAGCAGCAGGCCTCGGAGCGTCTCGCCCCGGAACAACGTCTGGACCTTCGCTTCCAGCGCCGTCGCCTGCTTGTCGAGGTCGGCGGCGTTGGGAGCGTTGTTCTGCTGCGCTGTCGTGGCCTGCGCCCGCAGCGCCCGAGCGTCGTTGCTGGTCTCGGAGTAGGTCTTGCCGCCGTTGGTCTCGTTCAGGTGCAAGGCGATGTAGTCGTTGGCGTACACCTCGGCCTGCTTGCCGGTGGTCAACGGCTGGCCGCCGTACTTCACCAAGTCGGCCGACTGCTTCTCCTCGGCCGACAGCTTGTCGGCTGGCGTGAACGTGATCTTCTGGGCCACCAGCTGGTCGTGTACGTAGTTCTGAGCGAAGGTGGCATTGGACCGCAACACCAGGCCGAGCACGAGCAGCAGGATGGCCAGCGCCATCCCGCCGACGCTGAAGATGATGTCAAGAGTTCTGCGCTTCATGGTTTCTCCCCAAGTGGATCGTCTCTGTACTGCCCTCGATCGTGCCCAGCGTGCGAACGCTGGCGGCAGGGACCAACGTCACTGCCCCTCGGGCCTTGTGGCGGAGAGGACCCGGGCCTTGGAGCCCGAGACGGACGACGATCGGGTCCGGGCTGAAGGACCTTGGACCCTGGCTCGGTCACCCGGGCAGGTGACACAAAGGGAGCGAGGAGAGGAGACCGACCATGCGAGTCCGGGACATCATGACGACGGCGGTAATCGCCGTCGGCCCAGAGGCGTCGTTCCACGAGCTGGTGGGCCTCATGCTCGACCACGGCGTCAGCGGCATCCCCGTCGTGGACGGATCCCGGCGCCCGATCGGCATCGTCAGCGAGGCCGACCTGGTGTCGAAGGAGGCCTACGGGGCCCGCCGCCGACTGCTCGACGTCGCCGCCGCCGCCGTGTTCCGGGCCGAGAACACGTGGGCCGTCAAGGCTCGTGGCATGACCGCTCGCGAGTTGATGTCGGCTCCGGTCAGGACGGCGCGGATCGACGAGCTCGTCCAGCTGGCGGCGGCGCGCATGGTGACGACCGGCGTCAAGCGCCTTCCCGTGGTCGACGACGACGGACGCCTCGTCGGCATCGTCAGCCGGTCCGATGTGCTCCAGCTCTTCCACCGGCCCGACCGGCTGGTCATGATCGATATCGAGTGCGTCTTGCGAGACCCCCTCCTGGTGCCCGACGACCACGAGGTCACGGCCACTGTCCATGAGGGAACCGTGACGGTGACGGGACGGGTCTCAGCGGTCAGCCACCGTCACCTGCTCGAGGCGGCGCTGCGCGAGGTACCTGGTGTCATCGAAGTCGACACCGAGCACGTCACAGTGGTGCCGGCACCGGCCCCGGCCGGCCAGCTGTGATACCCGTCAGGACGCCGTCGGTTCTCGCCGACCTCAGGGCTGACTTGTTGGCCATGGCAGTGGCCATGCGGCCGGACGTCACTCGTACGAGCCGCGGTGGGCGCCGGTGGACGGGTCGTCCGCGGCGACGTGGTCCACGACGTGGAAGCGCCGGCCAGTGACCGAGACCGGGTCGATGCGGACGAACCGTGGCTTGGGGGCCGCGTGCCAGGGGAAGAGCGGCAAGTCGGTGGCCTCGAGTAGGTCGTCGAGCCGTTCGATCTCGACGGCGCTTCCCTTCAGAACCACACTCCACGCCTCGCCCTGGTCCGGCTCGTAGCCGTCGACCTCGAAGGCGACGCTCGAGCCGAGGGTGGCGGCCGCCAGCTTGGTGCCTTCCGCGGTACGGAACACCACTGATCCGTGGTCGACGACGTAGTTCACGGGAAAGATGTCCGGCTGGTTCATGATGGCGACCGCGAGTCGCCCCACCTCAGCCGAACGCACGAGTTGCCAGCACTCGTGCGCCTCGAGGACCTCCATACCGGGAGTGGCGGCGGTGCTCATGACCCTTGACCTCCCCAGTTGCTCTCTGTGACTTCACCCACCGGCGCCACGATCCGCCGGCCACTGATGCGGTGGATGTCGATCGTGAGCCAATGGCCTTTCTCGCCCGGCGCCCACGTGCCGAGGCCACGCCTCCGGAGATCCTCGAACCGTTCGCCCACCGCGTCGGTGACGTCCTGGCCGTAGCCCTGGACCAGCACACTCCACCCGCTCTCGTTCCAGCGCTCGAAGCTGTCCACCTCGAACGCAACCCGGTGCAAGGGCAGGTAGTCGGCCTTGGCCCCGGACGCGGTCCGCAGGGCGATGAGATCACCGTCGACCACGTAGTTGACCGGTAGCACGACGGGGAACCCGTCGGCCCCGACGAAGGCAACCCGGCCGACGTCCGTCGCCGCGAGCAGTCGGCGGCACTTCATCTCGTCCAGTACCTCCAACACGGCATGGCACATGGCAACCTCCTCCTCAACCGACGACACCCGGCAGCCACCCGAAGTCCCGAGGCGAGACCTGCAGCGGCAGCCGGCGGCCGGTGATCTGGTCCGGCGTGATGGCGAACCACCGGTCCCGCGGTCCCGGCGCCCACGTCACGACGCTGAGCTCCCGCAGGCGCTGGGCCGTCGGGTCGTCTTGGTCTGTGATCTCTCGAGCGGTCCCCAGCACGCACACGCTCCAACCGAGTTGGCGGGCCTCGTCGTAGCCGTCGACCTCGAACACGGCGGTTTGACCGCCGACGCCGGCCAGGACCGACTGCGACGTCGTGCGGAACACGATCGATCCGTCGCGATCCACCCCGTAGTTGACCGGGAGGACGTGCGGCAGGCCATGGGCCACGAAGCCGACCCGCCCGATGGTGTTGCCGGCCAGGAGGTACAGGCACTCGCCCGGGTTGAGCTCCTCCAGTCCGCTGAGCGCTCCTACATGGGCCATCACATCCTCCTCGGGAGGCGGGTACTCCTGACGTCATGCTGCAGGTGCGGTCGTCGGGCCGACAGGGACGGAGGTCCCGGATCTGGAGCCGCATGGTCCCTATCGCGACCGGCGGCTCGGGGCTGTACTGACCTCATCGGAACCTAGGTGTCCCTTGGAGGTGTCCCATGGAGGTCGGAGTTCGCCCAGTGGCCTTCGGCTCCCCGCCCACCGATCCGGCCGGGGCGGCGTCGGGGCCGGCCATCCTGGCGCAGGGAGAATGCGACGAGCTGCTGCGCCAGCAGTCGGTGGGACGCATCGGCTTCGTCGTCGACGACTGGCCCATCGTCCTGCCCGTCAACTACACGTTCGACGGCGCCGACATCGTCATTCGTACCGACGCCCGCAGCAAGCTCGCGGCCGAGACGCACGGCCCCGCGCCGGTCGTGCTCGAAGTCGACGCACCCGTCACGGTGTTCAAGTCGGGGTGGAGCGTCCTCGCCCACGGCATCGCCAGCGAAGTCCGTGACCGTGAAGAGCTCGCACACCTCCGAGCCCTTCCGCTCGAGCCGTGGGCGGCCGGCGTACGTGACCACTGGATCCGCATCCGTGTGGTCCAGATGACCGGTCGCCGGCTCGCCGAGCAGGGCCGCTACCCGCACTCGTGGCGGTGACGCGACGGACCGGCGTTGACGCCGGGGGAACCGCGCGCGTTCCAGAACAAGAATCGCCGTCATGACCAGCACCGAGTACGCCAACGTCGTCCGCGCCATGATCCAACACGAGGACACGCTCCGGGATCAACGGCTCGGGTGGCTCTTCGCGCTCAACGGCTTCCTCTTCGCCGCCCTCGGGCTCGCCTGGAACCGCTCGGACTCGAAGGCACTCGTGGTCGTGCTGTCGATCGTCGGTGTCGTCGTGGCCGTCAGCGGAGCGGCAGCCATGCGAGCGAGCGCGGTGGCCGTGCGAACATTGGGTGGTCTCCCCTCGGCTCGCGGCCTCGACATCTCTGATGAACCACCTGTGATCGCGCTGCGCAGCGCCGACCTTCGCCGGATCGGTGGGGCGGCCACCTACATCCCATATCTGTACCCGTGGCGGATCGTGCCGTGGTGTCTGGCCGCCGCGTGGATCGCCGTCATCGTGGTCCGTCTTTCGGTCGGTTGACCACAATGGTCCGATCGTTGGCACTCAGCCCGCCGTGGTCAGTCGAGGGCGCCCGAGGCGAGAAGCTCGGCGATCCGGTCGTCCGAGTAGTGGAGGACGTCGGTGAGCACGTCGATCGTGTCCTGGCCGAGCAGTGGCGGACTGGCGTCGACGACGGCGGGCGTGGCTTCGAGCCGGAAGCGGCTGTTCTCGGCTACGACGCGGCCGTGTTCGGAGTGGGCCAGCGTGACGAAGTGCCCGTCGTGTGCCAGCTGAGGGTCGGCGGCACATTCGCCCGAGTTGTGGACGGCGTGAGCAGGCACGCCCGCGGCGATCAACAGCGCCGCTGCCGCTCCGACAGATTGGCGTGCAGTCCACGACGCGACGACACCGTCGAGCTCCGCCTCGCGTGAGTGCCGTTGGGCCGTCGTCAGGTCGGCGAGGTCGGGCCGCTCCAAGGCTCCGGCGAGTACACGCCAGTCGTCGTCGTCTCGGCACGCCACCGCGATCCACTCGTCGTCGCCGGCGGACGGATAGACGCCGTGGGGAACCATGGCGGCGTCGCGATTGCCGTCGCGAGTGGTGACGGTGCCGTTGACGACGTAGTCGAGCACGGCCGGGGAGAGGAAGTGCACGGCCGCCTCCGCCTGGGCGAAGTCGAGGTACTGGCCTTCGCCGGTGCGACGACGGTGGTCGATGGCAGCCAGGAGCGCGCACACACCGAACCGAGGCGACATGTAGTCGCTGTAGGCACCGAACGGCCCGCACGGCGCCCGATCGGGCCATCCGGTGAGATGGAAGAAGCCGGAGAGGGCGGCGCCCATCGTGCCGAAACCGGCGTAGCGCTCGAGCGGTCCCGACTGGCCGAACAGGCAGCTCGACATCATGATCAGCGACGGATTGAGCTCGACCAGTCGCTGGTACTCGAGAGCGAGAACCGCCCGTCCGCGCGGCGAGAACGACTCGACCACGACGTCGGCCCACCGAACCAAGTCGTCGAGCACGTCGCGGGCCAGAGGCTGGCGTAGATCGAGGCCGACGCTGCGCTTGCCGGTCGTCATGTTGAACAACAGCCCCGAGGCCTCGCTGCCGGGCCGATCGTCGACGAAGGGGCCGATGGTGCGGGCCACGTCGAGGTGGTGGCCGGACTCGACCCTTAGCACCGTCGCGCCGAAGTCGGCCAGCACGCGTGTCATCGCCGGGCCCGCCATGGCCCACGTGAGATCGAGCACCTTCAGCCCGTCGAGGGGCGAGCCTCTGGGCGCCGCCTCGGTCTCGGGCGGTGCGCTGGCCCGACGCGGGGACGCCTGCAGCACGGCGTCGGTGTGCTCGCCCAGCCTCGGCGCGCGACCGAGCCGCATCGGCGGTGCGACCGACGACCGCACGAACGGACCCGGCGCGGCGACGGGCCGGTCGAGGAGGGCGTCGTCGTCGACGTGGTCCCAGTAGTCACGCGCCTCGAACTGCGCGCTCTGGGCGACGTCGGCGGGAGTGGCCACCGGCGCGATCAGCAGACCACGGGATCGGGCCGCCTCGAGCAGCTCGGCCTTCGTCTTGCCGAGGCAGAACTCACCGACGACTCGTTTGACCCGCTCGTACTCCTCGATCGGCTCGGCCCCCCTGTAGAGCAGGCTGCCGTACTCGATCCAGTCCTTGTCGCGGGTCGCCTCGTCGCAGTAGCCCTCCTCGTGCAGCCAGTGCATGAGCCGCCGGGTGAACGGACCGATCGAAGCGCCGAACAGCAGGCTCACCGACGCGTAGCCGTCCTTGCACGGCCACAGCAGCTGCACGTCGAGGCCGCCCGTCCGCACACCACCGCTCATCCTCTGGGCCGCCGTACCGCCGAGCGGCACCGCCAGTACGTAGCTCTGCGTCGCCTGCAAGACCGACCGCTGCGCCGAAACCTCTACGTGCTGGCCCAGGCCGCTGCGCGCCCGCTCGGCCAGCGCCACGAGAGCGCCGACGGCGGCGTCGGCGGCGCCATGGAGGAAGGCCTGGGGGACGCACGTGCGAACCGGGGCTCGGTCGGCGTCGCCGGTGATGGCGAGCTGGCAGCCGGCGGCCAGCACGGTGAGATCGGTCGCCGGCCACGCCGCTTTCGGGCCGGTGCCGCCGAAGGCGCTGATCGAGACCGTTACGAGCCGCGGGTTGGCACGACGCAACGCGGCCAGGTCGACGGCGACCGCACCCGACTCGAACACCACGTCGATGTCCTCGCACAGCCGCCCCAGCTCGGCCGCGCCGTCGGCGGTCGTGAGGTCGAGCACCGCGCTGCGCTTTCCCCGGTTCCACGCCCAGAACGACAGCGACCGTTCCGGATCGTCGCGGCCGCCGGCGAACGGCCCGCGCCGGCGGCCAGCCGAGCCGGTCGGAGGCTCGATCAACACGACATCGGCACCCAGGCCGGCGAGGATGAACGCCGCCACGTTCCCGCGGTCGTCGGTCAGATCGAGCACCCGGTACGTCCCGAGCATCGTCGCCTCCTTCCGTGCCCGTCACCGCCGCGCACGACGGCGACGCCCCCGACCGCCGCAGCGTATCGACCGCGGCGCCGGCGGGCCGGCGGCCCCGCCTCTATTCCGAATCGGCGCGCCGATTGCGGATAGACGGGCGGTGTCCGGAGCGTGACCATCGGCGCCACCCGTCGCGACGGTCGACAGATCCGGAGCTCGAATGGAACCAGAAGACAGCATCGCGTTCGGTCGGGCCGCACGGGCTCGCGTGCCTCGTTCGCCTCATGCCGACTGGCAGGCTCCGCCCGACCGTCAGGATCCCGTCGAGATCTTCCTCGCCCAGGGTGTGACCCGCCAGCCGGACCTCGTCCCGCTGCGGCACACTCGCATGCTCGAGTCGCCCTTCGCGTTCTATCGAGGCGGCGCCGCCATCATGGCGGGTGACCTCGCGGGAACTCCCACGTCGGGTATC
>DASXAI010000596.1:0-8844 GCA_036406775.1 Acidimicrobiales bacterium | reverse complement strand
GGCCGGCCAGCTCGACGTCGCGCCGTGCGGCGCCGGTTCGGTCGCCGGTGAGGGCGGCCACCCACGAGCCGGCGTCGCGGGCGCCGTGACGTCGATGGAGGTCGCGCCGCTCGGCCTCGCCGATCGCCGCCAGCCAACGGGCCTGGACCCGAGCCTGGAGCGCGGCAAGCACCCGGACGACCTCATCGAGCTCGGCGTCGAGCAGCGCGGCGAGATCGGTGTCGACCTTGTCCAACGCTCGCATGACGTTCCACAGCTCCTCCATAAGGAGGCCAGTCTAGCAAACACATGTTCGCTGAAGCAAGCGAAAAACGAAGAGAAATATCTCGGCGTGGATTGCGTCGATCTGATCAGATGTGCGGGCCCCAGCAACGCGGGCGAGACCGACCTCAGCCGCCCCCGCGGACCTGCTGCTTCCACGCCGCGAAGCGCCCGGGGAACTCCGACCCGAACAGCGCGAGCGACTGGGCGCGGACCTCCTGCTCCAGCTCGCCGTCCAACGACAGCTCCAGGCTGCGGTACACGTTGCGGCGCGTGGCGGCGACGGCGGCCGGTGGGGCCGCGGCCAGCGTCGCCGCGAACGCCACCGCTTCGGCCACGACGTCGTCGCAGCACCGTGACACGAGTCCCAACGCCAGCGCCTCGGCGGCGTCCACCAACCGCCCCGTGAGCAACAAGTCGAGCGCCCGCTCGGCGCCGACGATCCGAGGCAGGAAGTACGACACCCCGAAGTCGGGCACGAGACCCATCGTCACGAACGGCGATCCCATGCGCAGCTCGGGACCCGTGAACCGGAAGTCGCACGCCAACGCCAACCCGAGGCCGGCGCCGACAACGGCGCCGTGGAGCGCGGCCACGGTAGGCACGTCGAGGGCCCGCACCCGTAGCGGCGTGAGATGGGAGCGCCGCATGTAGGCCTCGGCGTCGGTGGCGGTCGGCTGTGTGAACCCGGTGCACTCCAGGTCGGCGCCGGCGCAGAAGGCCCGACCCGCCCCGGTGATCACGACGGCGCGCACCGACGCATCGGAACCGAGCGACGCCAACGCGCCAGGCAAGGCTTCCAGCAGCAACGAGTCGTCCAGCGCGTTCAACCGTTCGGGCCGGTCGAGGACGAGCATGGCCACGCCCTCGCCCGGCCGCTCGATGCGAAGCCCGCTCACGACGCCCGGGCCCGCAGCTCGCGCTTGAGCACCTTGCCGGTGGCGTTCTTCGGCAGGGCGGCGATGAACTCCACCGTCTTCGGGCACTTGTAGCCGGCCAGCTCATCCCGGCAGTGGGCGATGAGCTCCTCAGCCGACGCCGAGCCATCCGGCCGCAGCACGACGACGGCGTGCACCCGCTCACCCCAGCGGGCGTCGGGCACGCCGATCACACCCGCCTCGAGCACGGCGGGATGGGCGAACAACACGTCCTCCACCTCACGCGGATACACGTTCTCGCCGCCCGTGACGATCATGTCCTTCAGCCGGTCTGTGACGAACAAGTAGCCCTCCGCCGACCGGTGGCCGAGGTCGCCCGTGTGCATCCATCCGTCCCGCATCGCCTCGGCGGTAGCGGCCGGATTGGCCCAGTACGCGCTCATGAGCGCCGGCCCCCGCGCCACGATCTCACCGACGACACCGGGCTCGCACTCCTGACCGGTCGGGTCGACCACCTTCGTCTCGAACGACACCGCGTCCGTGCCCGCCGACGACAGCAGGTCCGGCCGCCCCACCGGATCGTGGTCCTCCTGGCGCAGGATCGAGCAGGCCGACGTCTCCGTCATGCCGAACAACTGCAGGAAGTCGCAGCCGAACACGGCGATGGCCCGCCGCAGCACATCCGGCGCGATCGACGAGGCGCCGTAGATGACGAGCCGCAGGTGCTCGAACTGCTCCCGCTCGATGCCAGGCTCGTTGACGAACAGGTTGATGGTGCCCGGCACCATCAACACGTGCGTCGCCGCGCTGCGGTGCAGCGTCTCCACGACGCCCGCCACCGAGAAGTCCTTGACGAGCACGATGGTCGAACCGGTGTAGGTGAAGCTGTACGCCGTGTTGGCGCTGATGTGGAACATCGGCAGCGTCTGCACGAACACGCTGCCCGGCCTGGTCCGGAAGTCGATCGCCATCGCCGCGCAGCGGGCGTAGAGCGCCAGGTTCGACAGCACGGCACCCTTGGGCCGGCCGGTCGTGCCCGACGTGTACAGGATGCAGGCCGGACGCTCGGCGTCGAGCGGCGCATCCAGCCGGGCGCCGGCATGGGCCGCCACGACGTCGTCGTAGCGCTCGCCGACGCCATCGGGTCCGAGATGGATGACCGTGTCGACCGCCAGCTTTCCCGCTGCCCCCTCGTAGCCGGGACCGTGGAGGAGGACGCGGGCTCCGCTGTCGGCCACGATGAACTCCAGCTCTGGCACGGCGAGGCGGAAGTTCAGGGGCACGAGCACGACGCCGGCGCGCTGAGCCGCGACTTGGATCTCGACGTACTCGAGCTCGTTCTGCGCCAGCAGAGCGACCCGATCACCGGACTGCAGCCCGCGAGCGAGGAGCGCGGCCGCGAGAGCATCGGCCTGCCGATCGAGCTCGGCGAAGGTCCGCACCCGCGACCCTTCCCGCACGGCGTCGCGGCCGGGGAAGCGCCGGGCGGCGTTGCGGACGAGATCGGCTACCTGCACCGCGTCACAGCTCCACGACGGCGGGCCGCACCACCCGGCACAGCAGTTCGACGTGGCGTTCGGCCAACTCCGCCGGCATGCCGGCGATCGACGCGAAGAAGAACGCCTCCGCCGGGATGCCGGGCGTGACGAGCTTGGCGAGGAGCTCCACGGTGTCGTCGGGCGTGAGGACGACGAAGGAAGGAAACACGCCGGGGTGTTCGGCGCCCTCGCTCGCCGCCCGTACCTGCTGGGGGGTGGGGGCCGCCGGCACCGGGATCTCCGTCCCTTCGAGGGCGTAGCGCGCGTAGCTGTGGAGCTGATAGGCGATGTGGGGTCCGATGCGGGCCCACGCCGCCTCCGGGTCGTCGGCCACCACGACGTGCACGAGCCCGGCTACCCGCGCTCGGGCCCGATCGTGGCCACCGTCCTCGAGGCCGGCGAGATAGGGCTCGGCCGTCCCCGGCACGAGCGACAGGAGGCCCTCACCCAGCCGACCGGCCCGCCGTGCGCCCTTCGGCCCGAGGTGGCCGATCCACATCGGCACCGGCTCCTGGACCGGCGGCGGAGTCACGCCCTCGGCCAACCAGTCGCGCACGGCGACCACCCGCTCGTCCAACGTGCGGTTGCGTGGGCCCAGCTCCGCGTCATAGGCCGCGAACTCGGCGGCGCGGTACCCGGCGCCGAGCCCGAGGTCGAGCCGGCCGCCGCTCAGCACGTCGACCACAGCGGCCTCTTCGGCGATCTTGACGGCCGGGTGCAAGGGCGCAATCACGACGGCCGTGCCGATGCGCATCCGGTGGGTGCGGGCCGCCAGCGCCGCCGCCAACGTCAGCGGCTGGGGCAGATATCCGTCCTCGAAGAAGTGGTGTTCCGTGGTCCACACGGAGTCGGCTCCCCACGCTTCGGCCTGGGCTACCAGTTCGAGTGTCCAGCCGTACACGTCGGCCCACGGCCGGGCCCACGGCGGAGGGTTGCGCAGGTCGAGGTAGAGGCCGAGGCGCACGGCGTCACTCCACCGGTCCGAGGGCGAGGACGCCCGAACGGTGTCCGGAGAACAGCGATGGCGCGGCGACGGCCAATGCGTCGGCGGTCCAGCGTTGCCCGCCGGCCTCCACCGATGCGACCGGCTCCATCGGGCCGATGAGCTCGACCCGATCGCCGAGGACGGCCAGCACTTGTCCGGAAACGTGGGCGGCGGCCGGGCTCGCCAGCCAGGCCACCAGCGGCGAGTTGTTCTCGGGCGCATAGGCGTCGAAGCCGCGGGCTGGCGCGCGCATCTGCACGAGGTGCGACGTCATGCCGGTGCGCGCCGCCGGCGCGACGGCGTTCACCGTGACTCCGATGTCGGCGAGTTCCTGCGCCATGGCCACCGTGAGGCCGATGACACCCGCCTTGGCCGTGTCGTAGCAGGCGAACCCGGGCAGCCCCAGATAGGCCGCACCGCTCGTCGTGTTGATGATGCGGCCGTACACGGTTTCGCCGGCCGCCGCTCTCGCGCGCCAGTGCCTCGCCGCGAAGTGGCTCGGGCCGATGTGGCCCTTGAGGTTGACGCGCATCGTCTCGTCCCAGTCGGCTTCCGGCGATTCGTCGGCAGTGCCGAAGCGAACGATGCCAGCGTTGTTCACCAGGATGTCGAGGCGTCCGAAGTGGTCGACGGCCACAGCGATGAGACGCTCGGCGCCGCTCCACCTCGCCACGTCCTCGATGGCGGCCACTGCCTGGTGGCCGGCGCTCGCGATCGCCGCGATGACCTCACGCGCGGCGCTGGCACCGTCGCCCGGTGCGTCGTTCGCGACGACCGCCGCTCCTTCGGCCGCCAGCAGCTCGGCGTGGGCGCGGCCGATACCGCGGCCCGCACCCGTCACGACGGCGACTCGTCCCTCCAGGTTCCCCATGGCGCTCCTCGTCCGCTGTCACCTCGTCTAATATGGTGCATCAACGGTGTCAAGCCCTCGTCCATCCTCTGTCCCCTCACGCTCGTGGTCCGAGCGCGAAGCTGTGCCGTGTCCCGAACGAGCGCGGCCGCGGCGCTGAGGCTGTCATGGCCGTGAGTCCGGAGCCCGACAACACCAAGGAGCGCATCCTCGACGTCGCCCTCCGGCTGTTCTCCGAGAACGGCATCTATCAGGTGCCGATCTCCCAGATCCGTGAGGCCGCCGGCCAGCGGAACGCGTCGGCGGTGCAGTACCACTTCGGGAACCGGGACGGGCTCATCCGGGCCATCGTCGACCGCCACATCGATGCCATCCACTTCCGGAGAGTCGATCTGCTCGAGGCCACGAGCACCGCCGACGAGCCGACCGCAGTGGCCCTGGCATTGTTCGCGCCGCTCGCCGAGATGCTCGACGGCGACTGGCGGGATCTCGCCTACCTCCGGTTCATCGGGGAGCTGCTGACCCGGCCCGAGTTCCGGTTCGAGGACATCACCGCTCTCGTCGGCCACGAGCACGCCGATGTCGCCAACGAGGCCATCGAGCGAATCTTGTCCCACGGCTCGCCGCTGCCCAAGACGTTGCGCGACGAACGGATACGGGCCGCCGCCATCATGGTGATGCACTCCCTGGCCGAGCAGGCGACGCTGCGCGCCGGCGGCATCGGGCGCCGCCCGCTGCCAACTGCCATTGTCCTCGCCAACCTCGTCGACATGTACGTGGCCGCCCTGCTGGCGCCGGTAAGCCCGGCCGCCGTCGGTGGCAACGTCACGAGCGGTCGGCGGACGCGTAGCCGCCGCTGAGCGTTAGCGCAGCAAGGTCCCCATGTCGACGGGGATCTGGGCGCCGGTGACGTACTTGGCGTCGTCGCTCGCCAGCCAGGCCACGGCGCCGGCCACATCCTCGGGCTGCATGAACGGCGGGGCGGGCATGGCGTTCATGAAGATCGGCCCCAGGGTGGCCGCCTTCTCCTCGATCAGCGGCTGCATCTCGGCCGCGTTCATGCCGGTGGCCACGCCCGTGGGGTGGATGGAGTTGACCCGGATGTTGTACTCGGCCACTTCGTTGGCCAGTGTCTTCACGAGCCCGACCACACCGTGCTTGCTGGCGTTGTAGGCCGCGATGAACGGCAGGCCGCGCAATCCGCCGGTGGAGCTGATGGCGATGATCGAGCCGCCCTGACCCTGTTCGATGAGGATGAGCGCCGCCGCCTTCAGCGTGTGGAAGACGCCCATCAGGTTGATGTCGATGGTCTCCCGCCATTGCTCACTGGTGAGCTCCCAGAAGCGAGCGGACGTGAGGACGCCGGCGTTGGCCACGACGATGTCGAGCCGACCGAGCTCGGCCACACCGGACTGCAGTGCCCCCGAAAGCCCGTCGTAGTCGCGGACGTCGACAACGCTCGCGATGACCCGGCGGCCTTGCTTCTCGACAAGGCGCACGGTCTCGTCGAGGTCGTCGCGCGTGGCCATGGGATACGTCGTCGTGTCGCCGTCGGCGCAGCGGTCGATGACGATGACGTCGGCACCCTCACTGGCGAGCCGCACGGCGTAGGCGCGGCCTTGGCCCCGACCGGCGCCGGTGACGAACGCGACCTTGCCGGCTAGGCGGTCAGACAGTTCTGGCATCGTGGTTCCCCCTTCGACCAGGATCAATGTATGGCATTAGGTTGACGTGGCGCCCCACGGGCTGACCCACGGAGACACCCCGGGAAACGGCGCGAGCGGCGCATGGAAGCACAGCTCGAGGCGGCGGCGAGCGATCCGCCAACCGGCCGGCGTGCGCACGAGGGCGTCTCGGTACCAGTGCCCGAAGAGCAGGACACGGTCGTCGGCAGGCATGGGGTTGAGGCACAACGTGATCGCTTCGGCCTTGTCGCCGTCGATCGTGGCGTGGGTGGTGGCACACAGGTGGAAGTAGTGGCGTCCCTGTGGCAGGCCGCCGGCGAGCCACTGCTTGAAGGTTTCACGGTCGTGGGCCTGGAAGTCGGCGACGTCGGTGAAGTCGAGCTCGGCGTCCTCCACGAAGATGTCGTCGAAGCGGTCCCACTCCTGGCCGTCGACGGCGGCGCTGTAGGCCGCC
Organism: Acidimicrobiales bacterium; assembly: GCA_036406775.1. Classification (GTDB taxonomy): domain Bacteria; phylum Actinomycetota; class Acidimicrobiia; order Acidimicrobiales; family Ilumatobacteraceae; genus DASXAI01. The sequence continues at coordinate 2,193 of DASXAI010000596.1, read as the reverse complement.
ATCAGATCCTGGATCTCGGCGCGGTCGGAGAGCTCCTGGAGCGACAGCATCGAGCGCCACCGTACCGCCCAGCGGCCTCGCCGGTCGCCCTCTACCAACCGACCGTTTGTCCGGCGCGGAACCGCCTTGTACGTTCCCCGCCCCATGCGCTTCTGGAACGCCTTCGGATACATCGACCCGCGCCAGGCGACGGGAGTAGCGGCGGCGTCCGAGGCGGCCGGCTTCCACGGCCTCGTCGTCCCCGACCACTCGCACTACCCCCGGCAGCTCTCGACGCCGTACCCGTACACGGCCGACGGCTCGCCGCCCTTCCCACCCGAAACGCCGTGGCCCGACGTGTGGTGCGTCATCACGGCGATGGCGGTGACGACGACGACGCTCCGCTTCGCCACGGCCGTCTACGTCGCCGCCGCTCGACCACTCCACACCGTGGCCCACCAGGTCGCGACGACGGCGGTGATCTCGGATGATCGAGTGGCCCTCGGCGTCGGCGTGGGCTGGATGCGGGAGGACTATGACGTGTACGGCCAGCCGTTCGAGCAGCGGGGCGAGCGGCTCGACGAGATGATCGACGCGTTGCGGATGCTCTGGCAGCCAGGGTGGGTCGAGTTCGAGGGCGAGCACTATCACGTGCCTCCGATGCGGCTGAGCCCGGTGCCCTCGGCGCCGATACCCATCTACGCCGGCGGCGACAGCGAACCGGCGCGACGTCGAGCCGCCACTCGGTGCGATGGCTGGGTCCTCGCCGGGCCGCTCGATCTGGCATCGGTGCAGGACCGGGTGACGGACATGCACCGCCGGCTCGCCGCCGCCGGCCGGGCGGTCGACGATTTCACGATCGTCGCCATGGCGCCCGACCCCTGGGACATCGACTTCCATCGGCGCTTGGAGGACCTGGGCGTCCACGACGTCGTCTGCGTGCCTTGGACCGACATGGGATGCGACGTGGCGACCAAACGCGAGGCAGTCGAGCGCTTCGCCGAGCAGGTCATCTCCGTCGCCGGCTGACACGAGAGTGTCTCCATTGACTAGATACAGTCTCTAGCGTACGCTCGCCCCCACCGAGTGAAGGGGGTGCCGTGAAGTTCGGGCTGAGCTACGAGATCTCCGTCCCGAAGCCCTGGACGCCGGATTCCGAACGTCAGGTCTTCCTCGACTGCCTGGAGCAGGTGCAGGTCGCTGACGAGGTCGGGTTCGAGTCGGTGTGGGCGGTCGAGCATCACTTCTTCGAGGAGGTCGCCCATTCCTCGGCGCCGGAGATCTTCCTCACTGCGTGCGCCATGACCACCAAGGACATCCGGATCGGGAGTGGCATCACGATCTGCGTGCCGCAGTTCAACAGCCCGATCCGCATCGCCGAGCGCTACGCCACGATCGACCTGCTCTCGAAGGGTCGCCTCGACTGGGGCTCAGGCCGTAGCGGAACGTGGTACGAGCTCGGCGGCTTTTCGGTCGATCCCGACGAGACCAAGAAGACGTGGGACGAGTACGTCCGGATGATCCCCAAGATGTGGAGCCAGGACGTCTTCTCGTGGGAGGGCCGCTGCTTCTCGATGCCCGAGCGACCGATCATCCCGAAGCCCTATCAGCGGCCCCACCCGCCCCTTTGGGTCGCGGTCACGAGCCCGGGGACCGAGATCGACGCCGCCGAGCGGGGTATGGGCGCGCTGGGGCTCAGCTGGGGCGGTATCAAGTCGCACGCCGACAAGATCGCCCGTTACAAGGACCGCATCGAGCACTGCGAGCCGGTGGGCGAGTTCGTGACGAACAAGTTCTACACAGTGAACTACCTCTTCTGTCACGAGGATCACGACTACGCCGTGCGCATGGGCGAGAGCCTGGCCGACCACGTCCAGTACGGCACGGCCCAGACGGTCGGCACGCGGGAGGCCACGATCAGCCAGGCCTATCCTGACTTCGCGGCGGCGCTCGAAGGCTTCAACCCGGCGTCACCGTCGCCCACGCGGGCCTTCATCCCTGAGGGCCTCACTGTCGGCGACCCCGACCACCTGGTCGAGACGCTGAAGCTGTGGGAGTCCACTGGCGCCGACGGCGTGAACTTCATCATCAACTCTCACAACGTGGTGCCGCAGCAGGAGGTGCTCGACAGCCTCCGGCTGTTCGCCCGCGAGGTCATGCCCCACTTCGACCCTGATGCCCGGGCCCGACAGGAGGCACTGGCGGTGAAGGCAT
>DASXAI010000595.1:0-7434 GCA_036406775.1 Acidimicrobiales bacterium | reverse complement strand
GGCGGCGTCTTCGACCAGGCGCTGCTGATAGCGCTCGCCGTCGATGGTGCGGATCAGCACGCCGTCGCTCAACGTCACCCGGCCGTCCTCCGTGAGCAGTGAGCACACCGTCGCCTGCGTGAAGTGCGAAGTCGGCGACGTCTGGTGCCACCAGCACGTCGCTTCGCAGTCGATCAGCGCGCGCGGCCGCAGATCCAGGCGGTACTGGGGCTTGCCGTCCCGCAGGACGTCGACGTCGCCCTCGTCGGTGTCGACCAAGCGAAAGGTGCCGTCGGGGTCGGACTGGTCGTCGCGGCGGTCGAGCCGAAGGGGGTACTGCGCGTAGCGGCCGAAGCCGACATCGACGAGCCACGGCTCCGGGCAGTCGACCCGAAGGGCGAGGTGGTCGAAGGGCGGCCCGAGGCGCTCGGGCTGGAACACCCGGGCGCCGAGGTAGGTCGTCTGGAAGCCGAGCGCGCCGAGCGCCATGCCGAACAGGCCGTTCAGCTCGTAGCAGAAGCCGCCCCGCCGCTGGTCCACGATCTTGTCGAACAGCGGCTCCTCGGCCAGCACGATCGGGACACCGAGGTGGATGCTGAGGTTCTCGAACGGGACGGTGAGGAGGTGGCGGCGCTGGAGGTCGTGCAAGGCCTCGGCGTCCGCCCGGGCCGGCCGGGACGCGCCGATGCGCTCGAGGTAGGCGTCGAGTCGTTGCGTGTCGATGCCCACAGTCTGACGTGTGGAACTCCTCCGGCCCGCTCCCCCTTTGCGCCGATGTGACGGTTTTGCACGTCAGGCGGCGAAAACCGTCACATCGACGGTCCTCACAGTTCCCTCATGATGTGCCGCCATGCTCGGCCCATGAACCTCAAGCTCTCCCTCAGACAGAAGATCGTCGGCCTCGCCGTAGCCGGGGCTGTCGTCCTCGGCGCCGGCGGCGCCGTGGCATGGGCCCAGACCGGTGGCGGCAGCTCGCCGTCGACGGCGCCGGCGGCCCCGGCGGCGGGTGCCCAGGCGGCCGACGTCCCGCTCCGGGCCCTGCGACCCCTCGCCCGGCGGGCCGTTCACGGCGACGTCGTGGTGAAGGCCAAGGACGGCAGCTACGTCACGGTCACGTTCGACCGCGGCACCGTCAGCGCCGCCAGCGCCACGTCGGTGACCCTGCAGCGCCCCGACACGACCCAGCCCGTCATCGTCACCGTCGACGCCAACACCAAGGTGCACGGCGTCGCCTCCGTCGCCGACCTGAAGGTCGGGCAAGAGGCGGTGGTCGTGTCCCGGTCCGGGACGGCGACCCAGATCTTCCAACGCGCCTGACTCTCACGAAGTTGGTCGTCGGTGAGCCGAAAACAGCTCACCGGTGACCAACTTCGGCGCGTTCAGGCCAGCTTCTCGACGAACCCTTCGAGCTGGCGGAGGTTGCGGCACTCGAAAACGCCGTCGGTGTGCACGCCGTACTCGCCGACGATGGAGTCGCCGGTGTTCCAGTACGACCGGGGCTCGGGGTTGAGCCAGTAGACGTGGCGGGCCTTGTGGCGCATCTCCTTCACCACCCACGACTGGGCGGCGTGGTAGTTGTTGCGGGCGTCGCCCAGCAGCAGCACCGTGGTCTTGGGGCCGACGTCGCGCCCGTGGCGCTCCCAGAAGACCTCGAAAGCGTGGCCGTAGTCGGAATGGCCGTCGACCCAGACCACGTCGGCCTCGGTGTTGACGCGGTGCACGGCCTCGCTGATGTCCTCGATGCCACGGAAGAAGTCGGTGACCTCGTCGATGCCGTCGATGAAGACGAACGAGCGCACCTTCGAGAACTGGTTCTGGATGGCGTACACGAGGTGCAACGTGAACCGGGCGAAGGCCGCCACCGACCCGGAGATGTCGGCCACCACCATCAACTCCGGCTTCGACGGGCGCGGGTACTTGAACTTCGGATCGGCCGGCACACCACCCGTCGACAACGAGTGCCGCATCGTGTTGCGGAAGTCGAGCGGGCCCTTGCGCCCGTGACGGCGCTTGCGGGCTAGCCGCGCCGCCAGCTTGCGCGTGAGCGGCTGCAGCGCCTTGCGCAACGCGAGCATCTCCTCGCGGCTGGCGTGCATGAAGTCGACGTCCTCGGGCAGCGGCTTGCGCAACGTCTTGGCCATGGCCTCGACGCCGCGGTCGGCCACCAGTCGCCGGCGGATCTCGGCCTCGATCTCCTTCTTGAAGCGCTCGATGCGGGCGTCGTACTCGTCGTGCTCGAGCCGCTCCTCGAGCGGCGTCAACTCGCCCTTCACCTGCTGGCGGGTGGCGTCCATGAGCTTGTCGAGCATGCCGTCGAGGTCGAGGTTCCGCAGGGTGCGATACAGGTAGTAGGTGCCGCCGACCGGACGCCCCGGCTCCATGCCGGCGTACCGGCTGACAGCCTGACGGGCGAGGGCGCGCATCAACGCGTCGTCGCCGTTGAGCAGCGCCTGGTAGAGCATCTGCATCAGCTCTTCGGGCGTGAGGGCGTCCATGGCCCCACCGCCGGCGCGGCCCTCGCCCTGGCGGAGCTGGTCCTGCATCTCCCGCCAGAACTCGTCGGCGTCGCCGTCCTCGTTCAGCTGGTACTGCGGCCCCCGCAGGCTGAAGTAGACCTCGAACACCGTCTCGAAGGCGCGCCAGTGGGCATTGTTCTTCACCAACGTGGCGGCGAGGGCGTACTTGAATGCCTCTCGGTCCTCGATGGGGATGTGGGTGACGGCCTCCATGGCGTCGAGGTTCTCGGTGAGCGACACCGGCAAGCCGGCAGCGCGCAGCTCTTGGATGAACCCGGCCATCAAGTCGAGCACGGCGACCCCGGCCCTACTTGGCCTCGACGGCGAGCTCCTTGGCCGCCTTGGCGATGTCGGACTGGTACTTCAACAGAATGTGGAGCGTCTCCTTGGCCTGCTGGGCATCGATGTGGTCGATGCCGAGGAGCACGAGGGTGCGGGCCCAGTCGATCGTCTCGCTCACGCTCGGAGCCTTCTTCAGCTCGAGCTGACGAATCGACCGCACGATGCGAGCGATCTGGTCGGCCAAGTTGTCGCTCACGCCCGGCACCTTGGCCAGCACGATCTCCTTCTCGCGGTCGAGATCGGGGTAGTCGATGTGCAGGTAGAGGCAACGGCGCTTCAACGCCTCCGACAGCTCGCGCGTGTTGTTCGAGGTGAGGAACACCAACGGGATCTGCGACGCCTCGACCGTGCCGAGCTCCGGGATCGACACCTGGTAGTCGGACAGGATCTCGAGCAGCAGCGCCTCGGTCTCGACTTCAACCCGGTCGACTTCGTCGATCAGCAACACGACCGGTTCCTCGGCGCGGATGGCCTCGAGCAGGGGCCGGGTCAGTAGGAACTCCTCGCTGAAGATGTCGTCGTGCACCTCAGCCCATCCGTCGCTCTCGCGGTCGGCCTGGATGCGCAGCAACTGCTTCTTGTAGTTCCACTCGTAGAGCGCCTTCGACTCGTCGAGACCCTCGTAGCACTGGAGCCGGATGAGACGGGCGCCGGTCATCTCCGCCGTCGACTTGGCGAGCTGCGTCTTGCCGGTACCGGCCGGTCCCTCGATGAGCACGGGCTTGTCGAGACGGTCGGCGAGGAACACCACGCCGGCGATCCCGTCGTCGGCGAGGTAGTTGACGCTCTTGAGCCCGTCGCGCACCACGGGGACGGAGTCGAATCGGTACCCGGTCATCCTTCGACTGTACCGGCGGGCTTGACCGGAGGGTCAATCCGATCAGGCCAAATCGGGCGCGCGGCGAGCGTCACATCGCAATGGCGGATGGGCCGCGAGCAGCCCGGAGCCGGAAGCGGAGTGGCGCCTCGCCGTACTCCTCGAGGGCGTGGGCGATCCAACCACCACAGCGGGCGATGGCGAAGATGGCCTCACCGGCATCGGCCGGCATGTGGGCGGCGTACAACAACGCACCGATGGCGAAGTCGGTGTTGGGCGCCACGCCGGTACGGTCCTCGACAGTGGCGAGCAGTTCCCGCGCCAGGCGGAACCGGGCCTCATCGAGCCCGGCATCGGTCATCAAGGCCATCAGCGCTGACGCCCGCGGATCGCCGTCCGGATAGACGGCGTGACCGAACCCGGGAATGCGCTCGCCGTGCCGCACCCGGCTCGCCACTGCTCGGTCGACTCCGTCGTGCTCGGCCTCGACCAGCACCCGGTGGACGAGCTCGGCCACGAGCCCGTGCAGCGGTCCGTCAAGGGCGCCCAGCCCCGAAGCCACCACGGCATACGGGTTGGCCCGCGCCGACGCCGCCACCCGGGCGGCGAACGTCGACGTGGCCAGCTCGTGGTCGGCCAGCAACACCAGCGCGCCGTTGAGGAGACGCACCGCCGCCGCATCGGCCCCGCGTGTGGTCAGCCGCGGCCACAGGCGAGTGGCAAGGGCATCGGGCCGCGCCGGCTGCCCCGGCAGCTCCAACGGCACCAGGCGGCGCCGAGCTGGTCGCCACAGCACGTCTCCGAGCACGCCGAGCAGCGTGCGGCCGGCCGCCAGGACCGACGGGGGCGACAGGTCGAACCGCAGCGGGTCGACCACGGCGGCGACATCGACGGCGACGCGCAGCCGATCCAGCAGACGCGCCGACCGCGGCAGGACGGCGACACACGAGCGGGCCCGGGCGAGCGTCGGCGGCGGAGCGACGAGCGGTTCCCACACCCGTTCGCCCGTCCACAACAGGTTGACCACCGCCTCGTACGACTCGGTCGCCGCCAGCGGCAGGGCGTCCTGACCCCGGTAGCGCAGCACGCCGTCGGCCAGCGACGTGACGTCGGTGACGACAGTGAGCTCCTGCGCCGTCCGCCGGCCCAAACGGCTCCGGCGCACGAGCGCTTCCACCTCGCCGGCGTCGAACTCGCTGCCTCGGCCCGTCGGGGCGGGCCTGCTCTCCAGCAATCCCCGGCTGACGTAGGCGTAGAGCGTCTGGCGCTTCACGCCGAGCCGTTCCGCCGCCTCCGCCGCCGTCAAGGATCGACCATGGTTGCTCATGTTGCTCCACTGTAGTTGATAGTTGATCAACGTTGACGAATGATTGACGGACCGTCATGCTGAGAACCATGACCGTGATTGACGTACCCCGCGGACTCGCGGGCGTGGCCGTCGCCGAGACTTCGGTGGGCGACGTGCGAGGTGAGGAAGGCTTTTATCACTACCACCAGTACGACGCCACCACGCTGGCCCGTCGGTGCTCCTTCGAAGAGGTGTGGCGCCTCCTGATCGACGGCGCCTTGCCTGCGGATGAAACGCAACGGGCTGCCTTCGCCGCCGAGACCGGCGCCCTTCGCCGCCTCCCGCCGCCCGTCGACGGCGTGGTCACGGCGGTGGCCTCGTTCGGCTCGCCCGACGCCGAGCTCCGGTCCGTCATGGCCGCCATCGGGGCCGCCGCCGGGCTGCGTCCCGTGGTCGACCTGTCGCCGGTCGAGCGCCGCCGTGACGGCCTGCTGCTGGCGGCCACCATGCCCACCGCGGTGGCCGACTTGCACCGTCGCCGGCGCGGTCTGGAGCCGATCGGCCCCGACCCGGCGCGGGGCGTGGTCGCGGACTACCTCCATCAGCTGGGCGCCGAACCGACACCCGACCAGGTACGCGCCCTCGAGCAATACTTGATCAGCACGATCGACCATGGATTCAACTCGTCAACATTCACGGCGCGCGTCGTGGCGTCGACGGGGGCGGACACGGGCGCCTGCGTCGTCGCCGCCATGGGCGCCCTGAGCGGGCCGCGCCACGGCGGGGCGCCGAGCCGGGCGCTCGACATGCTCGACGCCATCGGTACGGCCGCGGCGGCACCCGTGTGGGTCCGAGCCGAGCTCGACGCGGGCCGGCGGATCCCCGGGTTCGGCCACGCGGTCTACCGGACCACCGATCCGCGCTCGGCGTTGCTGTCGGAAGTGGCGAACCGGCTCGGCGGACCTCGGGTGGCGATGGCCACCGAGGTCGAGGCCGTGGTGGTGACGGAACTGGCGCGCCGCCATCCCGAGCGGCGCCTGGTCACCAACGTCGAGTACTGGGCGTCGGTGGTGCTGGAAGCGGCCGGTGTCCCGCGGCCGCTGTTCACGTCGACCTTCGCGGTGGCGCGGGTCATCGGGTGGACGGCGCACATCCTGGAGCAGGCGGCCGACGCCAAGATCATCCGGCCGGCGGCGCACTACATCGGACCGGAGCCGGCGCGGTCGTGATGGCGCGAGACCCGATCGGGTCGCTCGACAGGGTCGCGGTGACGGGCCCCGCCGAGGTACTGCCGTCGACGTTCCCGGTCACGAAGGTCGCGACCGAGGTGATCGCGGCGGCGACCGTCGCGGTGGCCGAGTACGCGGGCTGGGAGGAGCCGGTCGCCATCGACACGCGGCACGCTGCGGCCGCCGTGCGCAGCGAGCGGTACGCGAGAGTGATCGGTCGGGAAGCGCCGCCGCTGTGGGACGCCATCGCCGGCGACTACCCGACGACGGACGGCTGGATCCGGTTGCACACCAACTACCCGCACCACCGGGCGGCGGCGCTGCAGGTGCTCGACGTGCCGGACGAGCGCGACGCCGTCGCCAAGGTGGTCGCCGAGTGGGAAGCCGTCGCGCTCGAGACGGCGATCGTGACGGCGGGTGGCTGCGCGGCGGCGATGCACACGGGCGCCGAGTGGCATCGTCACGAGCACGGTCGCGAGCTCACCGGGACGCCGCCGTTGACGGTGGAGCGGCTCGACGACGGTCGCGCGCTCGGAGCGGGGCGGCGCCGCGACCACGGCACGCCGCTCGCCGGTCTCCGGGTGCTCGACCTGACGCGGGTCATCGCCGGGCCGGTGGCGTCCCGGTTCCTCGCCGGCTGGGGAGCCGACGTGCTGCGGGTCGAGGCGCCCGGGCACTCCGACGGCACGACGCTCGCCATCGACGTCGGCATCGGGAAGCGGTCGTGCGGCCTCGACCTCGGCCGCGCCGAGGACCGGGGCGTGTTCGAGCGCCTCGTGGCGGGCGCCGACGTCGTTGTGCACGGCTACCGGCCCGGGGCGCTGATCGGGCTCGGGTATCCCGATGAGGCACTGGCGGCGTTGCGGCCAGGCCTGGTGCTGGCGTCGCTGTCGGCCTACGGGCCGGTGGGACCGTGGGCCGGGCGGCGCGGGTTCGACAGCCTCGTGCAGATGTCGTCGGGCATCGCCGCTGCCGGCGCCGAGGCGGCGGGACTCGACCGTCCGGATCCGCTCCCGTGCCAACTGCTCGACCACGCCACCGGCTACCTGCTGGCCACGGGCATCATGCGGGCCCGGCGGCGCCAGCGCGGCGAGGGCGGGACGTGGACGGTCCGCGCCTCGCTCGCGCGCACGGCGGCGTGGCTGTGGGACCTTCCCCGCGTCGACGCTCTCGACACGCCCGAGCCGACCGCCGACGAGATGGAGCCCTGGCTCGAGACGTCGTCCACGCCGTGGGGCGACGCCGCCCACGTGCGGCCGCCCG
>DASXAI010000594.1:0-2645 GCA_036406775.1 Acidimicrobiales bacterium | reverse complement strand
TGCCCAGCCCGTAGGCGAAGAAGAGCTTGGCGACGGAGAAGAAGCGGTCGTCGGCGCGGGTTCCGAGCACCGACGCGGCGTACGTGTCGGCCGTGGCCCGGAGGTCGACGTGGCGGTGCATCGCCCCCTTGGGCGTCCCGGTGGTGCCCGAGGTGTACAGCCAGAACGCGGGCGAGTCGCCAGTGGTGCGGGCGACGGCAGCCTCGGTGCGGTCGACGGCCACGTGGTCGAGGCGGTGGGTGCGGACGCCGGTGCCCTCCGGCGCGTCGCCGTCGACGACGGCGACCTCGAGCTCGGGCGCGCCGTCGCTGATGGCGGGCAGCTGCGAGGCATACGGCTGCGACAGGTAGATCACGCGCGCCCGGGCGTCGTCGACGATCACGCCCAAGTCCTTGCCGGTGAGCATCGTCGAGACGGGCACAGGGATGGCGCCGATGCGAAGAGCGCCGAGGAACGTGGCCACGAACGCCACGCCGTCGTTGAGCACCAGGACGACGCGCTCTTCGGGGCGCACGCCCAGTTGGCGCAGGCCGTTGGCGGCGGCGTGGACCTCGGCGAGCAGATCCGTGTACGTGAGTTGCCGATCGCCGCACTCGACGGCGACCCGGCCGCCGCGCCCCTCGGCCACGTGACGGTCGACCAACCACGTCGAGGCGTTGAACCGCTCCATCACTCCCCCCTAGGGACGCACGTATTCGAAGTCGACCGGACGGCCGTGGATGCCGGCGCTCGGCGCCGCGATCCACGACGCCATCTTCCCCGGTTCGGTCACCGGTGTCATCAGCGACGCCACAAAGGCGCGGTCGTCGTCGGAGGGCAGCCAGCCGGCGCGACACGCGTCCCACTCCTCGGTCGGTACCAGGGCGCCGTCGGGAGTGACGGGCCGCCCGGCGAAGGCGCCGACCTGGCGGTTGAACCCAGGGTGGGGCAGTCGGAGGCTCAGCCCGACGTCGGCCAGCGTGCGGTTCCACCGCTCGACGCCACGCGCACAGTCGTCGGTGAAGTCGCGCCGCAGCGTCTCGTTGAGCGCCGAGAGCGCGGGCACATCGGCCAGGCCGATGCCGCCGTCGTCGACCACCGGCACGACGGTGGTGTCGTCGTGCAGCTGATGGTCGTCGGGTCGATCGCCCTCGTGGAAGCGGCCCTTGAGCCCCGCCGCGAAGTAGTTGGCGGCGTTGGTGGACGTCTCGGCACCGAACAGATCGAGCGAGACGCTGTAGTGGAAGTTCAGGTAGCGCTGCAGCGTTTCGACATCGACGCCGCCCAAGGCCCGCACGTCGTCGGTGTCGTGCTCGCGCATCAAGTCGACGGTGCGCTGGACGACACGCCCGATCCCGCTGGCGCCCACGAACATGTGGTGGGCCTCCTCCCGCAGCATGAACTGGCACGTGCGGGCCAGCGGGTCGAGCGCCGACTCGGCCAGCGCCGCCAGCTGGAACTTGCCGTCGCGGTCGGTGAAGTAGGTGAAGAACAGGAACGACAGCCAGTCGGTGGTCGGCTCGTTGAACGCGCCGAGGATGCGCGGGTTGTCGCCGTCACCCGAGCGCCGCTCGAGCAGCTCGTCGGCCTCGTCGCGGCCGTCGCGGCCGAAGTAGGCGTGAAGGAGGTACACCATCGCCCACAGGTGCCGGGCCTCCTCCACGTTGATCTGGAAGAGGTTGCGGAGGTCGTACACGCTGGGGGCGGTGGCGCCGAGGTGACGCTGCTGCTCCACCGACGCCGGTTCAGTGTCGCCCTGGACCACCACGAGCCGCTGCAGCACCGAGCGGTGCTCGCCGGGCACCTCCTGCCACACCAGCTCACCCTTGTGGTCGCCGAAGCCGATGCGCCGGTCGGGCGGGGCGTCGGCGAGGAACACGCCCCAGCGATACTCGGGCATCTTGACGTAGTCGAACTGGGCCCATCCGTCCTGGCCGACGTCGACGGCCGTACGCAGGAAGACGTCGCGCTGTTGGAAGCCTTCGGGACCCTGCGCCTCCCACCAGTCGAGGAAGCGGGGTTGCCACGCCTCGAGGGCCCGTTGCAACCTCCTGTCGTCGGCCAGGCCGACGTTGTTGGGAATGCGCTCGTTGAGGTCGACCTGGGTCATGTGCGGTTCCTGTCGTAGCTCGGTCGGGCGCCCGTGCCGTAGCGGCGCAGGGCGCCTTCGGGCCCGGCGGCGTTGGGCCGCTGGAAGATCCAGTTCTGCCACGCCGTGAGCCGGGCGAACACCTTCGTGTCCATGGTCTCGGCGCCCGGGAAGCGGAGGTTGGCCTCCATGCCGGTGAGGGCGTCGGGCGAGAACGACGCCCGCTCTTCCAGCGCCACGCGGACTTCGTCATCCCAGTCGAGATCGTCGGGCGTGAACGTGACCAGGCCCAGGGCGGCGGCGTCGGCCGGATCGAGCTCCTTGCCGAAGGCGGCCACCACGGCGGTGATGGCGGCCTCGTCGTCGCAGAACCGGGTGCGCAGCCGCGACCGGCCGTTGGCCATCGGGTACCACCCGTCGTTGGCGTCGGTGAGGATGACGATGGGCGCCGGTGCGCCTCCGTCGAGCATGAACGAGCGGTCGGCGCCGAGGAGCAACTCGGCGAGCGTGCCGACGAAGCACGAGCCTGGCTCGACCAGCGTGACGAGCGACTTCGCAGTGAGGTCGACTCGCGAGA
>DASXAI010000593.1:0-8389 GCA_036406775.1 Acidimicrobiales bacterium | reverse complement strand
CTCGAGAGCCTCTATCGGGGCATGCTCATCCTGACGTTCGGCGGCGGCACCAACGAGGTGCAGCGCGACCTGATTGCCATGTTCGGGCTCGGCTTCCCACGCCCGGGTCGGTAGCCGATGGACTTCTCGCTGAACGCCGACCAGGAGGCGCTGCGCGACCTGTCACGCCAGATCCTCGCCGACCGCTGCACGCCCGAGCACCTGAAAGCGGTCGCGGCCACCGACACCGCCGTCGACCTCGACCTGTGGCGCACGATGGCGGCGGCCGGCCTCGCCGGCATCGGCCTGCCCGCAGCGGCCGGCGGCGGAGGCCGAGGCTTTCTCGACGTCTGCATCGTGCTCGAAGAGGTGGCGCGGGCGGCGGCGCCGGTCCCCGCCCTCGCCGTGATGGGTCTGGCCGGTCCAGCCCTCGCCCATTTCGGCGGCCCGTCGCATCTCGACGGAGTCGCCGCCGGCGAGCGGATCGTGACGGCCGCACTGCACGAGCCGGCTGGTGACGTGCGCGTGCCGTCCACACGCGTCCGCGGGGGCCGTCTCACCGGCGTCAAGGTGTGTGTGCCCGCCGGACCGCTGGCGAGCACCTTCGTCGTCTCGGCCGCCGACGGCCTGTACGTGGTGGCGGCCGACGCCCCGGGGGTCGCCGTCGAGCGCCAGGACACCACGTCCGGCGTGCCCGAGGCCCGGGTCACGTTCGACGGTGCCGCCGCCGACGGGCTGGCCGGCCCGGACGCCATCGAGTGGCTCCTCGACCGCGCCACCGCCGCCCAGTGCGTGATGATGGCGGGCCTGTGCGACGCCGCCGTCCGGCTCACCGCCGACTACGCCAAGGAACGGGTGCAGTTCGAGCGGCCCATCGCCACGTTCCAGGCCGTCGGTCAGCGGGTGGCCGATGCCCGGATCGACGCCGAGGGCGTGCGTCTGACGGCGTGGCAGGCGGCGTGGCGGCTCGACGCCGAGCTTCCGGCGGCGGAGCAGGTGGCGGCGGCGAAGTACTGGGCGGCCGAGGGCGGCCAGCGGGTCGTGCACGCGGCGCAGCACGTCCACGGCGGCGTGGGCGTCGACCGCGACTACCCGCTGCACCGCTACTTTCTCGCGGCCAAGCAACTCGAGCTGGACCTGGGCGGCGCCGCCGTCAGCCTCGTCAGGCTCGGGCGCATGCTGGCCGAAACACCGGTGCACTGATCGGGGGACTGTGATGGACCAACGCTTCGAAGGTAGGACCGCGTTCGTGACGGGAGCAGGCTCGGGCATCGGCCGGGCCGTCGCCCAACGCCTGGCCGCCGAAGGGGCGGCCGTGGCCTGCGTCGACATCGACGGCGCCACGGCCGAGGCGACGGCGAAGGGGATCAGCGGCACGGGTGCCCGCGCCGTGGCCATCACGTGCGACGTCGCGTTCTACGACCAGGTCGGCGCGGCCGTCGACGGCGCCGTGGCCGCCCTCGGGCCGCTCGACCTCGCGTGCAACATCGCCGGGATCGGGTGGTTCGCCCACAGCCACGACGAGGATCCCGACCGCTTCGCCCGGGCCATCGCCGTCAACCTGACGGGAACGTACAACGTGTGCCGGGCCGTGCTGCCCGCGATGCTCGACCGGGCCAAGGGCGTCATCGTCAACACGGCGTCCAACGCCGGCCTGCAGGGCCTGCCGTGGTCGGCGGCGTACTGCGCTTCCAAGGGCGGCGTCGTGCAACTCACGCGCGCACTGGCCTTCGAGTACGCCGGGCGCGGCGTCCGGGTGAACGCCGTCGCGCCGGGCGGCACGAAGACCAACATCCACGTCGGGTTCGTCCCGCCCGAGGGCGCCGACCTCACCCGGCTGCAGAAGATCATCTCCCCCGAGCCGATGGCCGAGCCCGAGGAGATGGCGTCGGTGTTCGCCTTCGTGGCCAGCGACGAGGCGAGGTTCATGACGGGCTCCATCGTCTCGATGGACGGCGGCCTGGCCTGCTGATGGGCATCTGCGAGGGCCGCGTGGTAGTCGTCACCGGTGCCGGACGCGGCATCGGGCGGGCCCACGCCCTCGCGTTCGCAGCCGAGGGCGCCCATGTGGTGGTGAACGACGTCGGTGCCGCCCTCGACGGTGGCGGCGCCGACACGACGCCGGCCGAGGAGGTGGTGGCCGAGATCGAGGCCGCCGGCGGCGTGGGCGTCGTCAACACCGACGACGTCGCCGAGTGGGACGGCGCCCGGCGCGTCCTCGAGTCCGCCGTCGAGACCTTCGGTGGCCTCGACACGCTCGTGTGCAACGCCGGCATCGTGCGGGACCGCATGATCGTGAACATGTCGGTCGACGAGTGGGACGCCGTGATGCGCGTCCATCTGCGCGGGGTGTTCTGCCCGGTGCGCAACGCCGCCGATTATTGGCGCGCCGAGCAGAAGGCGGGACGGCCGCGGGCAGCGAGGATCGTCACCACGTCGTCGGGCGCCGGCCTGTTCGGCAGTGTGTCGCAGGCGAACTACTCGGCGGCGAAGGCTGGCATCGCCACGTTCACCATCGTGGCCGCGGCCGAGTTGAGCCGGTACGGCGTGCTCGCCAACACGATCGCCCCATCGGCGCGCAGCCGCATGACGCAGGACGCCTTCCCGGAGATGATGGCGCGCCCCGAGTCGGGGTTCGACCGGATGGACCCGGCCAACGTGGCGCCCCTCGTCGTGTGGCTCGGCAGCGAGTGGTGCGACGTCACCGGGCGCGCCTTCGAGGTGCAGGGCGGCGAGTTGTCGGTCGCCGACGGCTGGCAGCACGGCGCCGTCATCGACAAGGGTGCTCGCTGGGAGCCGGCCGAGATCGGCCCGGCCGTGCACGACCTGCTGGCCGCGGCGCCGCCGCCGGCGCCGGTCTACGGAGCGAACTGATTGCATGACAGAATCAACCAACCGCAACAGGGGGTCCAGATGACGGTCGCCAGCGGCGAGATCGACATCGCCAGCAACGACATCTTCGTCGAACGGGTGCCGTTCGAGCTGTTCGACCGGCTCCGCCACGACGCGCCGGTGTATCGCCACCTGCGGTCGGAGCCCGACCAGCCGTCGTCGTTCTGGGTCCTCACCCGTCATGCCGACGTGGTGCGCACCAGCCGGCTCTTCGAGAACTACTCGTCGTACCGCAAGGGCTGCCTCCTGTACGAGGAGCGCCCCGATCTCGAGTTAGCGCGCATGCTGATCGACCTCGACCCGCCCGAGCACACGCGGCTCCGCATGCTCGTCAGCCGGGCCTTCACGCCGCGAGCGGTGCGTTCGCTCGACGGCCACTTCCGGGAGGTGACAGCGCGCATCCTCGACTCGGCCCTGCAGGCGGGCACCTTCGACTTCGTCACCGAGATCGCGGCCGAGCTGCCGCTGATTGCGATCGCCGAGCTCCTCGGCGTACCCGTCGAGGACCGTCACAAGATGTTCGAGTGGTCGAACCGGATGATCGGGACGTCGGACCCGGAGTACAGCACGGGCGATCCCGACGCCGGCGCCGCCGCCATGGCCGAGCTCTACATGTACGCCAACGAGCTGGCGGCCCAGCGGCGGATCGAGCCGCGCGACGACATCATCACCACGTTGCTGACGGCCGAGGGCGACGACGCCCTGAGCGAGCACGAGTTCGACCTCTTCGTGCTGCTGCTGTCGGTGGCCGGCAACGAGACGACGCGCAACGCCATCTCCCACGGCGTGCTCGCGTTCATGGAGCACCCGGATCAGTGGGCCGCGTTGCGGGCCGACGGCTCCCTGCTCGACTCGGCCATCGAGGAGATCCTGCGATGGGCGTCGCCGGTGATGTACTTCCGGCGCACAGCCACGTGCGACGTCGACCTCCACGGCGTGCACATCGCCGAGAACGACCCGGTCGTCATGTACTACATCTCGGCCAACCGCGACGAGGACGTCTTCGCCGATCCCTACCGGTTCGACGTTTCGCGCACGCCCAACCCGCACGTGGCCTTCGGCGGCGGCGGCCCGCACTTCTGCCTCGGGGCCCAGCTGGCCCGGCTGGAGATGCGGATCATGTTCGAGGAGCTGCTGGCGCGCGTGGAGTCGCTCACGCTCGTGGGTGAGGTGAGCCGGCTCCGGTCGAACTTCGTGAACGGGATCAAGCACCTGCCGACCAAGGTGACGGTCTCGTAGCGGCTTCGGCGGGCAATCTGTGCTCGTGACGAAACCGGGCGACAGGGTGCGCGAGGTGTTGCGTGGGGTGCGGAGTTTGGTGCGCCGTCCCGACAGAGCCCCCGAGCCGTCGAATACCACCCCTGTCGAGTCCGTGTACGAGTCGCTCTACGAAGCCTTCGCTCAATCGTCCGGCGACGAAGGTGTGGGCGGCGGCGACTACAACGAGATCGGTGAGATCGAACTCGACGTACTGCGTGCCTGCGGCCTCCAACCCGACTCGACGTTGCTGGACTTCGGATGCGGCAATGGGCGACTGGCGATACATGCAGTGCCCTTTCTCCAGCACGGGAAGTACGTAGGCGTCGACATCGCACCCACCTTCCTGGCGAACGCCGCGAATCGACTTCGATCGGTCATGGCGACCGGCTCCTGTGACGTACAGCTCGTCCACCAGGTCGACGAGCGGTTCAGCCTGCCGGATGATTCGATCGATATGGGCTGCGCATTCTCCGTGTTCACGCACATGGAGCACGAGGACATGTATCGGTATCTCACGCAGCTCAACCGTGTCGTCCGACCCGGCGGAACCATGGTGATTTCCTGTCTCCCCCTTGACCTCGACTACGCCCGCGTCACCTTTGTCAAGGAGGCGGAACTCGATGTGGCGGCGCGATGGCAGCGACCCAGGAATGTCACCACGTCGGTGGATCTGGTCAACGCCATTGCCCAGTTGGCGGGCTGGACCGTCGTCCGATGGCTTCCCGGCGACGAGCATCAAGCTTCGAGCGAGGCGGGCGAGCCGCGTTCCCTCGGACAATCAATCGCCGTGCTCACGCACTGAGTCGCCGTGATGGTGGCGGTCGGTGGTCAGGGGGCTCCACCGCGCAGGTCGGCGAGGAGGTCCTGGCTTGCCGTCAGGGAGTTGATCAAGAACCGGCGAGCCACGGCCAAGAGCTCGACGATCTCCGGGTCGGCGATGCCATAGACGACGCGCGCGCCCTCCCTGCGGGTGGTGACGATCCGGGCTCGGCGCAGGACGGCGAGCTGCTGCGACAGGTGCGACGCCTCCAACCCGACGAGCGGAACCAGCTCGGTCACGGTGCGTTCACCGTCGCGCAGGATCTCCAGGATCCGCACCCGACCGGGATGGGCGAGCGCCTTGAACAGTTCGGCCTTGATTTCCGACAGCGGTCGGCTCGCGACCAGCTCGCCTCGGTCCCTCGGCGCTCGACTCAAGGCTGACAAATTTATCAGATGACATTACTGCTCACCCGTTCTAACCTCAGGGCTGTGCTCACCGTGACGGGAGCCCAGGTACCGGCAGTTGTGGCGGCGCGGGCGTCGTCCGGCCCACCTGAGGATTGGACGGGGCGGGAGGCACCCGTCGAAGGCTTCGTTCTCATTCCTGATCACATCGACCCGACGAATCCCCGGCGCGTCTACGACCTCGCCCACCGGGCCGAGCGCAAGTACCTGTACGAAGTGGTCCTGGTCGATGGCACGCGCACAGACATCAACCGGCTCATCGCCCCGACCATCCTGGTCGACCTCTGGGATGGCCTCTACCTGCCGTCGACCGTGCGTTCCGCCTGGGTCACGACGATCGACACCATCAAGACCTCCGCCCACCGGCGATGAAGGGTCACCTCCAGCTCAGCAGTCCCGACGGCCCGCTCGAACTGCGGGCCAGAGTCGTTCGGCTGTCGACGGGCACGTCGACACTGTTCTCCTGGCACGGTCGTCTGGCTCCGTATCGCGGCTTCCACGGCCGGCTGCTCCTCGACGACGACGGGATGTTCGACGTCGTGGTGCGAGGCGGCTACCTCGAGGTCGTCTCGGACCAGCCCTAGCTGAGATGTCCGACTGCGCTTGACGTGTCGACGGCGCCGCGGGTGTTACAACGTGCAGGCCGCCACTACTCAGGTGGGCACCGAGAGGAGGAGTCGATGGCCGAGGTGATGACCCCTGTGGCCGACAGTCGCCCACGGGGGACGGTCGTCATGGACGCCCGGGGTCGCATCAGGATCCCCCGAGGTGGGGCGATCACGGTGGCGCTGCTGCGGATCGCTCTCGGGCTCGTGTACCTGTGGGCCTTCATCTCTCAGGCGTTCGGGATCACGTACACGAACAAGGCGGAACCCCCGCCCGACGCGCCGGCGGGCGCACCCGTCACGTACGAGTGGACGTTCGGATACGACTCGTCGAAGGGCTGGGTCAGTTCCGGGTTCGACCACTCGCCGACGGAGAGCTACATCGACAACAACACGCACGGGCCGTTGGCGTTCATCCCGCAGAACCTGCCGACCGGGCTCGTCGACTTCATGTGGATCTTCGCCCTCGCCGGCCTCGGGATCGGTCTGACATTCGGGATCTTCGCCAACATCGCCGGCTGGGGCGGGTTCTTGTTGAACATCATGATCTGGCTGGCGACATTCCCCCCATCGACCAACCCGCTCATAGACGGTGAACATGTGACCTTCGCCTTGGCCATTCTGCTGATGATGTGGATTCAGGCGTCCAACTACTGGGGTCTCGGTCGCTGGTGGCGTGCCCACACGCCCTTCGTGCTCAACTGACCGTGAACACCGGAACGACCTCCGGCGCGTGACCGACGAGCGGCCGCACACCTCCACCCGCGACCGGTCGGAACTGCGGGCGCGCATCCAGGCGTGGTTGGCGGGGCGGGTCGACGAGCCCGAGGTCAGCGAGCTCGTGGTGCCGCCCACGAACGGCATGTCGAGCGAGACCGTCATGTTCGACGCGTCGTGGTGGGAGGACGGTGAACGCCGGACGGAGGCCTGCGTCCTGCGGCTGCCGCCCGACGCCGACGCCGTACCCGTGTTCCCGCGCTACGACATGCAGCGCCAGTACCAGGCCATGCAACTCGTCGCCCGCCAGTCGACCGTGCCGGTGCCGACCACTCTGTGGCTCGAGCTCGACCCGGGTCATCTCGGCGCGCCGTTCTTCGTGATGGAAAGGGTCGACGGCGTCGTGCCTCCGGACGTCATGCCGTACCCGTTCGGTGACAACTGGTTGTACGACGCTGCTGTCGAGGACCAGGCGGCCCTCCAGCGCCGGTCGGTCGAGGTGCTGGGCCGGCTCCACGCCATCGACCTCGGCGGCCCCGACGCCGCCTTCCTCCACGAGCCGGGCGGGGCTGGCTCGGCCCTCCGCCGCCACGTCGACGACCTCCGCACCTACTACGAGTGGGTCGTGGTCGAAGGAGCCCGGTCGTGGCTCGTCGACCGCGCCTTCGAGTGGCTCGAGGCGCACTGGCCCGCCACCGAAGGCCCGGCGGTGCTCAGTTGGGGCGACTCCCGAATCGGCAACATGCTGTACCGCGACTTCACGCCGGTCGCCGTGGTCGACTGGGAGATGGTGTCGGTCGGCCCGGGCCAGATCGACCTGGGGTGGATGGTCTTCATGCACCGCTTCTTCCAGGACCTGGCCGAGCAGTACGGGCTGCCCGGCATGCCCGACTTCATGCGCGGCGCCGACGTCGCCGGCACGTATGCCGCCTGTACGGGCGTCGAGCCCGGCGATCTGCGCTGGTACCTGATGTACGCCGCCGTGCGTTTCGGGGCCCTGAGTGCGCGCCTGGCGTGGCGGCAGGTGCACTTCGGCGAGATCGCCGAGGCGCCCGACCTCGACGACATGCTTCTGCCCCGCGCCACGCTCGAGGCGATGCTCGACGGCTCGTGGTGGGCTCGGCTCTGAGTCGGCCTTCACAGAGGGCTCACAGGGCTCGGCACGAAGGGCCGCGACTGGCCTACCCTCTGGCGGCATGACGAACGAGGCCCACCCCGACCTCATCGCGCTCGACGTCGGCCGGGACGTCGGCACGATCGAGATCATCCTCGCCCGCCTGCGCGCTGACGAGATCCCCGTCACGGTGGATCCCGACCTGTCGAGCCTCAGCGCATTGGACGAGGAGGCAGGCTTCCAGCTGCTGGTTCGCGACGAGGACCTCGAAGCCACGCTGCCCGTGTTGCGGGCGGCCGGCATCGAGACCACCGAGTGACGGCGCCCGGGCGTCGGGCGGCCCTTCTCCTCCTCACCACCGTTCTGCTGGCCGCGGCCGGCGCCGTGCTCCCTGGCGCCGCCGCGCCGGCCGGTGCCGTCACCCCGGCGGCCCCCATCACCAGCGTGTCGGCCATGGGCGACTCCACGCTCCTCGGCCTGACCTACAACCCGACGGCGGGTCGTAACAGCGACGCCCGCTCGGTGATCTCGGCCCAGTACAACCTGCTCTACGCGGCGGCGTCGTGCCGCAGCCTGATCGGCCCGAGCTGCGGTC
>DASXAI010000592.1:0-9696 GCA_036406775.1 Acidimicrobiales bacterium | reverse complement strand
CCTTCGACGTCGTCCATGGCCGGGCCCTGCTGATCACCATTCCGAATCCGGTCGAGGTGGTGACGGAGATGGTGCGGCTGGTCCGACCGGGCGGCTGGGTGGTGTCGCTGGAGCCGGACTCGGAGTACTTGCTGTGCTATCCGCCGAACGAGGCCGTCGAGCGGATTGGGGAGCTGTTCGCCACCGCTTTCAGCCGCAACGGGGCCGATCCGGCGCTGGGCCGGAAGGTCCCCGATCTGCTCCGCCGCGGCGGCCTGCACGACGTAGGGGTGGATGCCCGACCCCAGATGTATCCGCCTGGGCACAGCCGGCGCACGATCAGACTCGATCTCGTGCGGGCCATGCGTTCGCAGATCATCGGGATGGGACTCGCCGATGGCGCCGAGCTCGACGACCTCGATCGTCGGGCGCGCGAACACCTGGACAACCCGGAGACGGTCGCCATGTTCGGCTTCCTCTTCCTCGCCTGGGGCCGCAAACCAACCTGAGGCAAAGGCGCCCTCAGAACGAGGCACCGAATGGCCCGGATCTCGGGCAACTTCGTGCCTCGTCAGCAGCCGGTTAGCCGGGCGACGAGGCGCGTCGTCGGCCGAACACGAAGTACGTCACCGGGATGATCCCCGCCGAGTTCACGATGGCGCTCGCCGCCCATACGCGCTTGGAGCCCTTGACCTGGCCGGCGGGGCGGCGCTTCAGGTCGATCAGCATGGCGATCTTGAGCGCCGTCTCGACGGCCGCCACCGCCACGATCAGGCGGCGCTTCCCTTGGCTCAAGTTGCTCCAGGATGTGGCCATGTCGTCGGCCTCCCTTTCAGCAATCGCACATCACGATCCGTAGTCGAAACCCAGGTCCGGCGCAGTCAGCAGCGCATGGAAGGCGATGCCCTCGGCCGCTGCCATCGCCGCGCAGGTGCCGCCGCGATCCACGATCACGACGATGGCAACGGGCTCGGCCCCGAACTCCCGGACCACTCTCGCCGCTTCCATGACGGACGTGCCGCGCGTGACCGTGTCCTCGGTCAGCACCACCTTGTCGCCCGGCAACAGGGCGCCGGCGACGCGGCCGGTCACGCCGTGATCCTTGGCCTCTTTGCGGATGCTGAAGCTGCGCAGCGCGCGGCCCCGGTCAGCCGCCACGGCGGCGATGCCGAACGCCACTGGATCGGCGCCCATCGTGAGCCCGCCGATGGCGTCGGCATCGGCCGGGATGACCTGCAGCGCGGCGTCGGCAACGAGGAGGATGCCTTCGGGCCGGCACGCCGTCTGCTTCGTGTCGAGGAACCACGAGCTGTGCCGGCCGGACTTCAACGTGAAGTCGCCGGTGCGTACGCAATGCTCCAGCACGTGACGGCGGAGAGCGTCGCGATCCACGCCTCGGACCGTAACCTCGGCCGCCATGCAGCTGCGGATCTTCACCGAGCCCCAGCAGGGCGCGTCCTACGACGACCTGCTGGCCGTCGCCCGCGCCACCGAGGAGCTCGGCTTCGACGCCTTCTTCCGTTCCGACCACTTCCTCAAGATGGGCAACGTCAGCGGTCTGCCGGGGCCCACGGACTCGTGGGCCACGCTGGCCGCCCTCGCGCGCGAGACGTCGCGGGTCCGCCTCGGCACGCTGGTGACGTCAGCCACCTTCCGCCTTCCTGGGCCGCTCGCCGTCACCGTCGCCGAGGTCGACCAGATGAGCGGCGGCCGGGTGGAGCTCGGCCTCGGTGCCGGCTGGTACGAGGATGAGCACAAGGCCTACGGCATCCCCTTTCCGTCCGTCGGCGAGCGCTTCGACCGCCTCGAGGAACAACTCGCCGTCATCACCGGCTTGTGGGCCACGCCGGCCGGCGAACGGTTCGACTACGCCGGGCGCCACTACGTCGTGGTCGAGTCGCCGGCGCTCCCCAAGCCGGTCCAGCAGCCGCTCCCCGTCATCGTCGGCGGCCATGGCCCGAAGCGCACGCCGCGGCTGGCCGCGACCTACGGCGCCGAATACAACTCCGGCTTCGCACCCCTCGACTTGTTCGTCGAAGAGTGTCGGCGCGTCCGCCAGGCCTGCCAATCGATCGGGCGCGATCCCGCAACGATGACGCTCTCGTCAGCCCAGGTGCTCTGCTGCGGTCGTGACGAGGCCGAGGTCCGGCGCCGGGCCGCGGCCATCGGACGTGAGCCGGACGAATTGCGCGCCAACGGTGTCGCCGGGACAGTGGACGAGGTCGTCGCGAAGCTCGGCCGCTTCGCCGACGCCGGCGCCCACCGCGTGTACCTCCAGATCCTCGACCTCCACGACCTCGAACACCTCCAACTCGTCGCCGAGGCCGTGGCGCCGGCTCTCACCTGAGCCCTCTCGCGGGCGAACTACGGTCCCGGGCCATGACGCCGGATGTCAGCCTCGGCCGCTGGTTCTTCGAGCGGGCCCAGCGCTCGCCGCACCGCCGGGCCCTCACGTTCGAGGGCACGACGTGGACGTACGCCGAGATGCAGGACCGCATCGACCGCCTGGCCGGCGCCCTGCGGGGTCACGGTGTGTGCCACGGTGACCGGGTCGGGTTCCTCGGCCTCAACCAACCGGCGTTCTTCGTCACGATGTTCGCTGCCAGCCGGCTCGGCGCCATCTTCGTCCCGCTCAACTTCCGCCTGACCGGACCTGAGCTCGCCTTCATCATCGGCGACGCCGGCGTGCACACCGTCGTCGTCGACGAGCCGCACCGGCCCGTGATCGACGGCATCCGCGACGACCTGCCGTGCCACCACTACTGGTCGGCCGACGCGCCGGCGGAGGGATGGCCGTCGTTCGCCCACGTCGAGACCGGCCACGCCCCGCTGACCCTCTCCGAGCCCATCGGCGAGGACGAGGTGGCCGTCATCATGTACACGTCAGGGACGACGGGGCGGCCGAAGGGCGCCATGCTCACGCACGGCAACCTGTGGTGGAACAACACCAACGCCCTGCTGATGCTCGACGTCGTCCAGGACGACGTGTCACTCGTCGTGGCGCCGCTCTTCCACATCGGCGGTCTCAACGTCACCACGCTCGTCACCTGGATGAAGGCGGGCGAGGTGGTGCTGCACCGCATGTTCGACCCGGGCCGGTTCCTCGAAGACGTGGCCCGCTACCGCATCACGACCAGCTTCGGCGTGCCGGCCATGTTGCTCTTCATCAGCCAACATCCCGAGTTCGACTCCACCGATCTCACCACGTTGCGAGTCCTGGTGTGCGGCGGCGCGCCCGTACCCGAGCCCCTCATCAAGCTGTACAACGGGCGTGGCATCCCGATCAACCAGGGCTATGGGCTCACCGAGACAGCACCGATGGTGACGTTCCTGAGTCCCGAGTTCAGCTTGGCCCGCGTCGGCTCGGCCGGCGCCACTCCGCCGTTCACGGACGTGCGCCTCGTCGATGCCGAGGGTCAGGTTCTCACCGAGCCTCTCGCGCGCGGCGAGGTGTGTGTCAAGGGCCCCAACGTGATGAAGGGCTACTGGAACCGCCCCGACGCCACCCGGGCCGCCATCGACACCGAGGGGTGGTTCCACACGGGCGACATCGGTTACGTCGACGAGGACGGCTTCCTCTTCATCGCCGACCGCGTGAAGGACATGGTGATCACGGGGGGCGAGAACGTGTACCCGGCCGAGGTGGAGAGCGTGCTGTACGAGCACCCGGCGGTGTCGGAGGTGGCCGTCATCGGCGTGCCCGACGAGCGCTGGGGCGAGGCGGTGACGGCGGTGGTGGCCCTCAGGCCCGACGCCGCGCTCGAGCTCGAAGATCTGCGCGCCTTCGCCGCGGAGCGCCTGGCTCGGTTCAAGCTGCCGACGCGGCTCGAGTTCGTCGATGCCCTACCCCGGAACCCCGCCGGCAAGGTACTCAAGTTCGAGCTGCGCACCCGCTTCACGTGAGCCGGCGCGCCGGGCCGCTCGCCGCCGCTGTGCTGCTCGTCGCGGCCGCGCTCGTCGGCGCCTCTGCCCCGGCGCCAGCGGCCAGCGCCGCCCCCCGGCTGTTCGTCGTGGCCGACTCCGTCGGTCTCAGCGCCAAGGACGCCATCCCGCGGGCCTTCGGCGGATGGAGCGTCACCGTGGTGGGACGGCCGGCGGTCTTCACCGACGTCGCCGTCACCGATTACGTCGCACCGGCCGGCGCCCTGCCCGAGGTCGCCGTCGTGGCCACCGGGTACAACTACCCCTTCTGGGACCCGGACCGCTTCGACCGCTCCGTCGACGCCATGGTCGACGCCCTCGTCGCCCGCGGCGTCCGCCACGTCGTGTGGGTCACCCTCCGCGAGGTCAAGCCGCAGTACATCAGCGCGTCGGCGTGGGCCCAGGTCCAGCCGTACTACTGGTACTTCCCGACAGTGAACCAGCACCTCCGAGCGGCGCTCGCCCGCCATCCCGAGCTCGTGCTCGCCGACTGGGCCGCCGTCGCCGACGCCCCCGGGCTCACCTACGACGCCATCCACCTGAACACCACCGGCGCCGCTCGGTACGCCCGGCTGCTGCGGACCGAGGTCGACGGCTTCACCCGCCTGAAGGCGGGGCGCACGCTCGCCGTCCAGGTGACCGGCGTCGCCGGCGTGCCGCCCGACGCCGCCGCCGTCGCTCTCAACGTCACCGTCACGGACCCGAAGTACGCCGGCTACGTCACGGTGTCGCCGTGCGGGGCGACGGCGGGCACGTCGAACATCAACTACGAGTGGGACACCACCGTCGCCAATCACGCTCTCGTGAAGCCGGGTCCCGACGGCCGCGTCTGCGTGTCGACCTTCGCCGATGCTCACGTGCTCGTCGACCTCACCGGATGGATCCCGGCCGCGGGGAGCGGCTTCGTCGGGATCACGCCGACCCGCGCCTACGACAGCCGAGCCGGCGCCCCGATCGCCGCGGCCGGTACCGCCACCGTCAACCTCACCGGCGCCGGCGTGCCCAGCGACGCCGCCGCCGTGGTGCTCAACGTGACCGCCGTCGACCCGGCCGGTCCCGGTTACCTGGGTGTCACCCCGTGTCCCGCCCGGCCCGGCGACGTGTCGAGCGTGAACTACGTCGCCGGCCAGACGGTGGCCGATCTGGCCGTCACGCCCCTCGGTCCGGGCGGCACGGTCTGCGTGTCCTCGTTCGCGGCGTCCCACGTCCTTGTCGACGTGATGGGGTGGTTCGCCGCCGGCTCGTCGTTCACGCCGGTCACACCCCACCGGGTCGTCGACACCCGCCGGGCCCAGGGCGCGGCGGGAGGACCGCTCGCGGCCGGCGCCGTGCTGGCCGTCGACCTCACCGCCCTCGGCGGCGTCCCCGCCGGCGCGCCGGCCGCAGCCCTGACCGTCACCGCGGCCGACCCACGGGCCGACGGGTATCTCACGGTCTTCCCGTGCGGCGACACTGTGCCGGTGGCGTCCGATCTCAACTACCAGACCGGCGCCGACGTTCCCGCCCTCACGCTGGCGCCGCTCGCCGCCGACGGCCGGGTGTGCATCTTCACGTACGCCGCCACGGATGTCGTCGTGGACCTCTCGGGCTGGGTCCCGCCCGGCGGCGCCTACACGGGCACAACGCCCACCCGGCTGGTGGACACCCGGCTACAGGATCCGAACGCTCCCTGAGCCCGGCTCGATGGCGCCGACGGCGGCGGCGTCGCCCAGCACCTCGAGGGCGCGGTCGACCGCGTCGGCCGCCACGACGGCGACCATGCCGATGCCCAGGTTGAAGACGCGGAGCATCTCGTCGTCGGTCACGCCGCCGCGCCGCTGGATCTCCCCGAAGATCGCCGGCACCGGCCACGTCCCGCGCCGGATGACGGCGTCGCAGCCGGCCGGGAGCACTCGGGCCACGTTGCCGGGAAGTCCCCCACCGGTGATGTGGGCGAACCCGTGCACGGGAACGGCGCGGCGCAGCGCCGCCATGCGCGGCGTGTAGATCACCGAGGGGCGCAGCAGTTCGTCGACGAAGGCGGGATCAGCGCCGAGGACCCTCCGGGCCAACGAGTAGCCGTTCGAGCGCAACCCGGGCGACAGGAGGCCGATGACGGCGTCGCCCGGTGCGATGGCGGCGCCCGTCATCACCTCGGCCCGGGCCACGACGCCCACGCAGAAGCCGGCCAGGTCCATCGAATGCCCGTCGCCGTGCTCGGCGACCTCGCCGCCGACGAGGGCGCAGCCGACCTGCCGGCAGCCCTCGGCCACGCCCGCCACGACGTCCTCGACCACGGCCGGCACGAGGCGCCCGACGCCGACGTAGTCGAGGAAGAAGAGCGGATCGGCGCCCTGGACCGCGACGTCGTCGGCGCACATCGCCACCAAGTCGATGCCGATCGTGTCGAAGCGCCCGGCCGCCTCGGCCACCTTCAGCTTGGTACCGACACCGTCGGTCGACGACACGAGCACGGGGTCGGTGTAACCGGTGGGGATCGAGACGAGACCGCCGAAGCCGCCGATGTCGCCGAGCACCTCGGGGCGGCGGGTGGACCGCACGTGGCCGGCGATGCGAGCGACCGTCTCGTCGCCAGCGTCGAGGTCGACCCCGCTGTCCTTATACGACGTCATCGGCCACCGCAGCACCGATTGGCGAGCGGAGCGAGCAGGAGCCGGCCGAAGCGCAGCGGAGGAAGGCGACGCATCGTCACGGTTCCAGCACGGTCTTGGTGAGAGTGAGCGGCACGGGTACGGGGTAGTCGCCCGTGAGGCAGGCGGTGCAGAAGCCGGCGCCGGGCGCCCCCGTCGCCGCCACGAGCCGGTCGAGGGTGAGATGGGCGAGCGAGTCGGCGCCGACGTACGCCGCGATCTCGTCCCCGCTGAGGCGGGCCGCCAGCAGCTCGTCGCGGTCGGCGGTGTCCATGCCGAAGAAGCAGGGCCACCGGTACGGCGGCGACATGATCCGCAGGTGGACCTCGGCCGCGCCCGCCTCGCGCAGCATCGTGACGACGGCCCGGGTGGTGGTGCCCCGCACGATGGAGTCGTCCACCACGACGAGCCGCTTGCCGGCGATGGCGGCGCGCAGCGGGTTCAGCTTGAGCCGCACGCTGCGGGCCCGTAGCTCCTGGCTCGGAGCGATGAACGTGCGGCCGATGTAACGGTTCTTCACCAGGCCGTCGCCGTAGGGGATGCCGCTGGCCCGGGCGAAACCTTGCGCCGCGGGTACACCGCTCTCCGGCACCGGCATCACCATGGTGGGGCGCGGCGGGTCGCAGCGGTCGGGCGCCAGCGGTGCCTGGGCCGCGAGCAACTCGCCCATCCGAGTGCGGGCCTCGGCCACACTGGCGCCGTAGAGCTGGGCGTCGGGACGGGCGAAGTACACGAACTCGAACAAACACAGATGGGGCCGGATGCGCTCGTCGGGGAACGGCCCGATGCTGCGAGGGCCGTCGGCGTCGATGACGACGATCTCACCCGGCTCGAGCTCGCGGACGAACTCGGCGCCGACGATGTCGAGCGCCGGCGTCTCTGACGCCAGCACCCAACCGGACGGGAGGCGCCCGAGGCACAACGGGCGGAAGCCGTCGGGGTCGCGGGCCCCGATGACGCGCTCGTCGTCGATGAGGGCGAGGGAGTAGGCGCCCTCCAACATCGGGAGGACGGCGCCGAGGGCCTCGACGAGGTCGGCGCCCGTCGCCGTCATGCGCTGAGCCAGCAACTCCGCCATGAGGTCGCTGTCGCTCGTGACGATGCCCGGCAACATGCCGGCGTCGTCGGCCAGCGTCTCCGTGTTGGTCAGGTTGCCGTTGTGCGCCAGGGCGAACTGGTGGTGGTCGACGTCGCGATACACGGGTTGGGCGTTGCGCCACGTCGACGAGCCGGTGGTGCTGTAGCGGGCATGGCCGATGGCGGCTCGCCCGGGCAGGGCGGCGAGGGCGCGGTCGTCGAACACGTTCGAGACCAGACCCATGTCGCGGACGATGGTGAGGTCCGTGCCGTCGGCCACGGCCATGCCGGCCGACTCCTGGCCGCGGTGCTGAAGGGCGTAGAGGCCGAGGTACGTGAGGTGGGAGACCGGCTGCCCAGGGGCGTACACGCCGAAGACTCCGCACACCTTGTTCATGATGGCAGGGCCCGGTCCGCTCCAACGGACCAGCCCGCTCCTTCAGAGGGCCGCCCGCTCGAACTGCCGGGCACCGGTGGTGATCACCCAGTCGTGCCCGTACTGGGCCAGCGGCCGGGCCAGAGTCCCGAGCGAGCGGAGCAGTGCGTTGGCGGGTTCGAGCGTCGACCGCAGCCGGAGCTCGGTCCCGGCACCCTGTTCCACCAGCGCCACGTCGGCCGTGCCCACGATGTCGCCCTCGACCGAGGAACGGACCCGGTGCGGCGCCTCCACCTCCTCGATGACCACGACGAACCGCACCGTGTAGGGCAGGGGTGGTCGGACCTCACAGCGCCACCGCTCGCCGGGGCCGAGCCCGGTCGCCTCGAAGCGCCGCAGCCACGGCCACCACGAGCGGTACTGGTCGACGGAGGCCATCGCCCGCCACACGGTCGGGGGATCGGCGGCGAAGGCGAACCGGTGGTCGGAGCCGATCCGCACCCGTCAGCAGGCGCGCTGGATGTGGTACACGTCGAAGCGCTCGAAGCGCTCGACCACGCTGGCGCCGACTTGGGTCGGCGAGCAGTGGTCGGCCGTCACGAGCTCCTCGAGGAGCTGGTGCTCGTTGGTCTTCCAGCGCACGTCGAAGTTCTTGAAGACGATCACCGTGTCGACGCCGCGGCGCCGCAGGAACGTCGAGTAGATGGCGAGGTCGGGGAAACTGCGCCGGCCGATGCTCTCCGGGAAGAACTCGGAGTCGAGGTGACCGCCCGCCTTCAACAGCTGGTACATCCCGACCTTGCCGTCGCCGGCGCGCAGCACGCGGTACGTGAGACCCGGGGTGAAGTCGCTCGATCGGGCGAACTCGGCCAGGGTCTTGTCGGGCCGGCGGGCCAGGCCGGCCCACGCCCATGTCAGCTCGAACGGCTGCAGGAACGCCACGTTCAGGATGATGGCGAGGGCCACCGTCCCGAGCGCGTACGGCTCCAGGCCGCGCCGCACGAGCCGGTGGGGGAGCCACTGGAGACCGTTGCGCCGGATGGCGGCGAGCACCAACGGGACCGCCACCACGAAGATGCGCACGGCGAGCGTGGCGGCGAAGTTGGCGATCTTGGTGACGGTGCTCGTGTCCTCCATCACCGGTGAGTCGAACACGAGGAAGGCGGCGGGCAGGGCGAGGAGCAACGAGGCGCCGTAGCTGAGGACGAGGGCCCGCTTGCGCGGCTCCCAGAAGAGCCAGACACCCACCACGATCAGGGCGATCGGGATGAGGATGGCGGGGTGGGTCGCCTGCGCCACCGCCGCCGCCACGACGGCGAGGATCGGCCGGTGGCGGCGCCACAGGCCGATGGCCACGAACAAGAACGCCGTGGCCCACAGGAACGGCAGCTGGCCGATGATCGGCGCCATCACGAGCGTCGGGTTGAGCAGCACGGCGACGGCCCACCACCCGTGGCGGACCTCGGGTACGGCCCAGAACATGGCGGCCACGAGAGCCACGAAGCCGAGGACGATGAGCAGCGTGACGGCCCAGTCGCCGAAGGCGAGCGACAGCACGCCGGCCACGAGCCAGGGCAGGAATCCGTACGGGAACGTGAGCGCCTCACCGTGGCCGATCACGGGCATGCGGAACGGCACCCCTTGTCCGGCGCGCAGCTGCTGGGCGACCCACCACACGTGCCCGTAGTTGGACATCGAGTCGTGCGAGACGAA